>JAYUGD010000279.1:0-6007 GCA_043767785.1 Zavarzinella sp.
CGCGGGACGCGCTCCGCTGCGCAAAGCCTCCGCGTCGCGGCTAACAAGACGGGTCGGTGTTTGCGGCAGCCGCACATTGCTTACGTCGAATACACCCACCGCCCCAGCAACAGCGCCGGCGGCAGCAACCCGATCAGCAGCAACCCCGGCGTGCCGACAAACACGCTGGCCATCAGCGCATCCAAGACCACCAGCCCAAAGATCGACCGCTTCACCCCGGCCTGCACGTTCCCCGGCGTCGGCTGGCGAATCGCCGGGACGACCTTCCCGCCGACCCAGAAGCCCCACGCGACCAACAAGTACGGGAACAGCGGCGACGATGTCCCGGGTTCCACGCGCACCCCGACGGCCACCGCCAACAGTCCGGCGGCCAGCATCACCAGCGCGGCCCGGAGCAAGACGTTGGACTCGCTTCGCTTCTCTTCGGTGCGGGCGAACCACGTCACGCCGACGATGTAGAGGCCGACGGTGAGGGCCAGGTGATACCGCGTGACCATCGGCACGGCCGCCGCGTCGGCGAGCGAAATGCCGAGCAGCACGTTTAGGAATCGGCACGCGGCCATGCCGATCGGCGCCCACGAGGTCCGCTTGATGCGGGCGTCGTAAGCCAGAATGGCGACTGCCAAACCCGTCGCAATCAAGCCGGACTTGATGCCGGCGGCGAACGCACACCCGACCCCGACGAGCATGAGGGATGAGCCGATCAGCGAGGCCGTCTTGGTGGAAATGGCCCCCGAGGGGATCGGCCGGCCGGGGCGGGCGAGTTTGTCTTCCTCCAGGTCGAACCAGTCGTTCCACACCATGCCGGCCATGTACAGCAGGCCGGACGCGACGACGAGCAGCGCGGCCCGCCACGGGAACGAGTCATCGAGAGGTTGGAGGGACAGCCCGGCCGTGACGCACAGGCCGAGGCCGATGTCCGCGAAAGCCGTGAAGACGTTCGGCAGCCGGAGCAGCCGGGCGAGGGGGAGCAACTTCATAAGTCAGGAAAAGTGTAGCGGAATCCCGGCACATTGTTTAGCCGCGACGCGACGCTTCGGAGTGGAGCGCGGGCCGCGACCCATGTACAATGCCAATGCCCCGTTTCGGAAGGAACGAAACAATGCCGACGACCGTTGCCGTGGAAGACATTGCCGTCAGCCTGCCCGATTTTATCGACGCTTTGGCGCCGGGGGCCGAGGTCATTCTCACCCGCCGGAATCAGCCGGTCGGCAAACTCGTCGCCGAAGCCGCCCCGGCGCCGCGCCCGGCCCCCGGTCTGGGCAAGGGCAGCATTGTGTACATGTCGCCGGATTTTGACGAGCCGATGGGAATAATTTCATAAGTCTGGAAAATGAAGCGATTTGCACGGAAGGGCCAAGACTTCACCACATGGCCAGACGTGACGACAGCCGAGCAGAGTTCACGATTAAGTAAGTCAGCGAGGGATGATTTCTCCGAAGAATAACTTGATTTCGCCTTTTGGCGTCCATGCAATTCCAATAATCTTCGGCGAGTCGCATTTGTCAGCTGTCGTGTGCAATTCAATGGGCCGCAGCCACACCGCCACTTTGTCAATTCCTTTCAAAGATTCCAATTCGCTGCTGCTGTCATCGACCCAAATTCGCAAATATTCGAACGATTTCCTGCCTACGAGGGTCGATGTGTTGAGAACAGCTTTTTGGCCAATGAATTTCTCTACCTTGCTCATCGGGATCTTGTCGGTAATCGCTTTCTTCACTTGCTTGATCAGTGTCTCATCGCTTAATTCTTCACCCGAAAAGACATTTGACTGAGGAACGCAAAACCATGCTGCGACCATAACGAATGACGTCACGGATTTAGAAATTCGTGCCATGACCAAACTCCGATTCAGGCTTTGTCGCACGACAGCAGATCGAATTGACATTCATCATACCACTCTCTTACGCCAAGAGACGCCAATTACACGATCACCTCCGGCTCGATCACGCGCATCGTCTTCCACTTGCCGCCGACGAACCGCAGGATGAAGCACAACGCTTGAAGGGCGATGTACAAACTGGCGAAGGCCCACGCCCAGTAGAGGCCGTTGGCCCAGCCGGCCCGGTAGGCGTAGTACGTCGGCAGCACCATCACCGGCCACGCGAAGCACAGGGAGATGGACGAGACGAACAGCGTGTCCCCGGCCCCGCGCAGGCCGAAACTCACCACCAGGTTGACGGCGTCGAACAGGGCGAACCCGGCGACGAACAGCAGGAGCACCTGCGTCCGCTCGGCGATGTGCGCCCAGCGGTCCGGCGGGTTGTCCCCTTGGAACGGGTCGATGAACAGGTGCGGGACGGCGACGTACATCAGGCCGATGGCCAGCATGTACGCCCCGGCCACGGCGACGCCCAGCCACGTCAGCCGTTGGGCGGCCGTCGGGTTGTTGTCGCCCAAGTGTTGGCCCACCAGAATCGCCACGGCCTGGCCCATGCCCATCATCGGAATGAAGGCCACATTATTAATGGTGATGGCCAGGTTCGTGGCGTTCAGGTCGTCCTTGCCGAACCAGCCGGTGAGGATCACGAAAGCGTTGAAGGCCGTCATCTCCAGCGTCCAGTGCAGGCCGCTCGGCAGCCCGTACCGCAGCAGCCGGCCGAACAGGGCCGGGTCCGGCTTCCAACCGCTCAGGGTGCCGTGGTCGTCGCGGTACTTCTTGCGCAGGAACAGGGCGAAGGCCGTCAGTGCCGACGCCCACCCGCCGGCGACGGCCGCGTACCCGGCCCCGGTGATGCCCCACGCCGGGAAGCCGAGATGCCCCGGAATCCACGCATAACACAAAACGCTGTTGACCACCGTGCCCGGCACGCTGATGAGGATCACCACCCGGCTCTCGCCCCGGCCGGCGAAGAAGGCCGACAGGGCCGACACCAGCAGCCCCGGCACGGCGAACCAACACATGCACCGGAAGTACTCGGCCTCGTTCGCCTGAATCTCCGGGGCGTGCCCCATCGCCGCGAACATGGGGTCCGCGAGCGGGATGAACCCGAGGAAGGCAATCCCAGCGACGACCGAAAACCAAATCGCTTGCCACACCGCCGCCCCGACGCGGTGCGGCCGCTTCGCCCCGGTGTACTGGGCGACGAACGTGGCGACGTACCCGGCCGTGCTGAACAGCAGCACGAACGGCAGCCAATACACCATCATCGCCGACGTGGCCCCGGAGGCGACGTCGGCCCCCTGCCAACTGAGGAACAGCCGGTCGATGGTGATTTGAATCGTGCTGAAACTGTTCGAGATGACCAGCGGCCACGCCATCAGCAACAGCGTCTTCAACCCCGCGGCCGGCGGCGGCGCGTCGTGAACGGCCGCCGTCATCACGATAGCCGGGACCGCCGGCGGGTGCGACATCCCCGGCACCGGGGCGTCGGCGTCATCGAACGAGGGCGTGTGGCGGTCCGGCATGAAACCCCGTCGGCGCGGAAGGGCGGCGAACGGCCGATTCTACGGGGCGGGGGCTGAAGGGGCCGGGTTCGGGAGAGCGACACCACTTTGGAAACGGCCTACCCATTACAACCGCTCCCCGCCAAGTCAGTCATAGCCCGCTGCGCAAGCAAGGGTCAGCGACCGCACCGATCATGGGATGTCACCGTTCCGGGGAATCGCCGACCCTTGCTTGCGCACCGGGCTATGACTGATTGAGCCAACCGCGATTGCTGTCACGGAGGCCGCGCTCCGCTGCGCAAAGCCTCCGCGTCGCGGCGTCACGGGGTTCGGGAATCGGTCAGGCCGTCATTTCTTCTTCACCAGCCAAATGTTCCGGTACTGCACCGGGTTGCCGTGGTCTTGCAGCAAGATCGGGCCGGGTTTGCTCGGGTCGCCGCCGAGGCCGGCCGTGGTGTTGTCCTTAGTGATCTTCACGTCGTCGTGGATCTTCACGCCGTTGTGCAGCACGGTGACGTGGCCCGGCTCGACCTTCTTGCCGTCGGCGTACACCGGGGACGTGTAGTCGATGTCGTAGGTCTGCCAGACGGTCGGGGCCTTGCAGGCGTTGACGAGTGGCTTGGCGATGGTGTAGATGCCGCCGCAGTCGTTGTCCTTGCTGTCGAGGCCGTAGCTGTCCAGCACTTGCACCTCGTATCGGCCTTGCAGGTACACGCCGCTGTTGCCTCGGCCTTGGCCGCTGGCCTTTGGCATGTACGGCACGCGGAATTCAACGTGCAGGGTGAAGCGACCGTCGAACAGTTCCTTGGTGATGATGTCCCCGCCGTTGACCTGCATGGCCCCGCCGTCCACGAGCTTCCACGCGGCCGTCGCCTTCGGGTCGTTCCGCTTCACCCACTGGTCGAGGTTCTTGCCGTCGAACAACACCAGCGCCCCGCTCGGGGCCGGGACGCTCTTGGCGTCCTGCTTGTCTTCCGGCTTGGCCACCTTCAAGTCGTCAATGCTCTCGTACTGCCCGAAAACCGGGGCCGCGAGGGCGAGGAGCAGGAACAGCATGCGCATGGGAGAGTCTCGTTGGGAACAGGGAAGCGGGCGGGGAGTTAGCGTACGGCGGGAACAACCGGGCGGCATCGCGGCTATATTTCTATATTTCTTGGCGGTTGATTTTGATTGTTCAGGAAATCGTTACATGGTACACTTCTCTTAATTCAACGCTTGACCGCCCACGACACCTCATCATGCGTTACCATACCGGCCTCATTGTTCTTGCCCTCATTCCCCTTTCGGCCTCGGTCAGCGATGCCGAGAAACCGCCCGCGTTCGCTCGACGGACCGAGACGACCGAAGAAGACCTCCGCAAGCAACTCTTAAGCGTAACCGACATCGGCCTGAGTCAAAAGATGGCTGCGGAATTGTACGCGCAAGTAGATGCACAAGTGAAGAAAAGCGGCTCCGTGCGGCCGGACTGTGGCGGTGCCTTCTACGGCGAGTCTGTCAGCAAGCCGGGGGCGGCGTCCTTGCCGTGGGTCACGGGGGCGGACGCGACCAAGGGTCAAGACGAGGCAAACAGTCTGCACGCCTTGTCGGCCGCCCTGCGGGCCGGGCTAATGAATTCGTCGAAACTCGGCCGCACGGACCCAACGGCCTTGCGCCGGTTGGTCAACAGTGACACTAAAAAAGGGGTTCGACAAGAAGATTTGCAGAAGCCCGAGGCCATCCCGGCCCTCGTCCAATTGCTGCAAGCCGAGGACAAGGCGACCCGGGAGTTCTTGGTCGAAGTCCTCGCGGGGATCAAGGGCAAGTCGGCGAGCGCGGTGCTGGCTCAGCGGGCGCTGTTCGACTTGTCGCCCGATGTCCGCGAGCAGGCGGTCGCCGGCTTGGCCGACCGGCCGGAGCAAGAATACCGGGACATTCTGATGGCCGGCTTCCGATACCCGTGGCCCGCGGTGGCCGACCACGCCGCCGAGGCCGTCGTCGCGTTGGACCGCCGAGAGTACGTCGGCCGCCTCGTCAGCCTCTTGAAAGAGCCGGACCCGCGAACGCCGTTCGCCGACGCGAAGGGCCGCTTGGTGACCCGGGAATTGGTTCGCCTCAACCACCTCAGCAACTGCTTGATGTGTCACCCGCCGTCCTACTCGGACCGCGACCTCGTCCGGGGCCTCATCCCCAGCCCGGGCAAGCCGCCGCCACCGCTGTACTACACGTCGAGCCGGGGATCATTCGCCCGGGCGGATGTGACCTACTTGCGGCAGGACTTCTCCGTGCTCCAGCCGGTGCCGAACCCTCTCCAATGGCCGGGACAACAGCGCTACGATTACCTCGTCCGCGTCCGTCCGGCATCGAAGGACGACACACTCCGGGCGAGTCGGCCGCGAACGGACGTGACCCCGGGAGCCAGCCCAACCACCGAAGCGAAGTCAGGCGACGATAAGGACCAACACCCAGAGAAAGCGGCCCTCCTATTCGCCCTGCGCAAACTGACCGGAAAAGACTTGGGCAACACTCATGCCGCGTGGGCCGCGGTCTTGAATGATGACACGAAGCCCAAGGGGGACACCCCCGGGGAGGCCGACGGCCGGGCCGCGAAGTTGATCGCCGAGGTGGTCGCCGCCCCGCCGGC
>JAYUGD010000280.1:0-6002 GCA_043767785.1 Zavarzinella sp.
CGTGCAAGCACATCGCGGCCGTGTACTACCTGCTGGCCGAGACGTTCGACCGCGACCCGTTCCTGCTGTTCCGCCTGCGCGGCTTGGACCGCGACGCCCTCTTCGCCAAACTGAACGCCGCCGAACCCGCGCCCGAGTCAGCGCCCGCGGAGAAGCCCAAGGCCGAACCGCTGCCCGCGAACCCGGCCGCGTTCTGGCGAATCGGCGACGTGCCCAAAGACGTGGTCGGCGACCTGACGACCCCGGCCGTGATGGCCGCGCTGCCGCGCCGACTCGGCCCGCTCCCGTACTGGCGCGGCGGGGAATTGTTCATGGACGCGATGGCGTTGATTTACCGCCGGGCCGCCGTTGTCGGTGTGACCGTCGCCAACGGAGAGGCAGTGACGGGCGGGGTGGAGCCGACGGCGGTGACGGCCACGACAGGCCGCAAGCGGCCACGGAAATAAACCGCCGATAGGCGGTCTCGTTGGAGTCCCGCTTTTAAGCGGTCTTTGGCCTCCCCACCTGAGTAGGCCGGCGAACCGAGTCTTCGAGGGTTCGCCTTCTCGGGTGACGGCTGTTCGCCCAAGGGGTCGGACCTTCGAAGACTCGGTCCTCTTGTCTACTGCGGCGGGAAGGTCACAGACCGCTTAAAAGCGGGACTCCAACGAGACCGCCTATCGGCGGTTTTTTACTCACACCTCCCCGATCCACTTCCGGAACACGTCGTCGTCCACGTTGCGGCCGCTAAGGACGATCACGAGGTCGCCGTCCCCGTCCCCGTCCAGATGTACCTTCCCGCTCAGGAGGGCGGCGATGCCGATCGCCCCGGAGGGTTCGGTGCGCAGGCCGTGGCGGTCGTAGAGGAACTTCATGGCTCGCTGCGTGTCGGCGTCCGGGACAGGAACGGCTTGGCTCACCAGTCGGTGCAGGATCGGCCAGTTGTGTTCGCCGACGCTGTAGGAGAGCAGGCCGTCGCAGATGCTCTTCGGGTGGTCGATTCGTGTGCGGCTTCCGGCAGTCAGTGATTGGCAAAAGTCGTCGGCCCCGGCGGGTTCGGCGGCGATGATCTTCGCGTGCGGGAAGCCATCCGCGATGGCGATGGCTTGTCCTGCCAGTAAGCCGCCGCCGCTGACCGGGCAGAAGAAATGGGAGACGCCCCGGCCGTCCCGCTTCAAGTCGCGGACCACTTCCAACGCCCCGACGCCGTTGCCGGCGATCACGTGCGGGTCGTCGTAGGGGGAGGCAAGAAGGCCGTTTTCCTTCTCGGCGATATCCTTGGCCAACCGTTCGCGGTCCCCGGTGATGTGGTCGCGGGCGCCGTCGTAGGTGCGCACTTCGGCCCCAAAGGACCGCATGCGCTCGAACTTGATCTTGGGGGCCGCCTCCGGCATCACGACGATGACGCGCTTCTTGAACCGCATCCCGGCGTAGGCGATCCCCGACGCGAAGTTCCCGGACGAGTGGGCCGCCACCGGCCGCGTCGCCAGATTGGGGAGGTTGTTGGCCATCCAATTCAAAGCGCCCATCAACTTGAACGACCCGGAGGCCGTCCACCCGTAATCCTTCAGCCAGACGCGGCGGCTTTCCGGCAGGCCGAGTTCCTTTTCGAGGACGAGCGAGCGGATCAGCGGCGCCGGGGAATAGTGCGGCCGAATCGCCGTCTCGGCGGTGCGGACATCTTGGATGGTGACATCGCGGGGGGGCATGGGAATTCCTGTGATGGCGTCGGTGTCGATAGTCTACGCGCCGCGCCGACAGCCACGAGAAAAGGCGGCCCCATGCCGGGGCCGCCTTCTAAGCTTCACGGTCTCAAATCAACTCACTTGGCCTCGACGACGGCCTCCAGGACCGCCGCTTCCGCCTTCGTCTTTTGGCCTTCCATCAGCAACTTCTTCTCGTCGTCCTCGCCGGGGCCGACGGTGATGTAGATCGTGTCCGCGCCGGTGAACGTGCCGCGGATCAGGTCTTCGGCCAGCGGGTCTTCCAACAGGCTTTCGATGGCCCTTCGCAGCGGCCGGGCGCCGTAGTCCGTGTTGGTGCCGCGCTCGATCATCAACTGCTTGGCCTCGTCCGTGACGACCATGACGAAGCCCTTTTCCTTGAGGCGCTTCGACACCTTGACCAGTTCGATGTCCACGATGTTCTTCAGGTCGTCTTGGCCCAGGCTGCGGAACACGACGGTGTCGTCCACGCGGTTGAGGAACTCGGGCTTGAAGACCTTTTCCATCTCGGCCTTCAGCCGCTTCTTCATGTCCGTGTAGCTCGCCTCGCTGTCCTTCTTGGTGTACTGGTCCAGCCCGAACGGCCGCTGGGCGATCACCTCGCTGGCCCCGATGTTCGTGGTCATGATGATGATCGCGTTCTTGAAGTCGATCACCCGGCCGAAGCTGTCCGTCAGCCGGCCCTCCTCCATAATCTGAAGCAGGGAGTTCCACACGTCCGGGTGGGCCTTCTCGATTTCGTCGAGCAGCACCACGCTGTACGGCCGCCGGCGGATCTTCTCCGTCAGTTGGCCGCCTTCTTCGTAGCCCACATAGCCGGGCGGGGCGCCCCACAGCCGGCTGACGTTGTGCTTCTCCTGGTACTCGCTCATGTCGAGTTGCACGAGGGCCTCCTCGTTGCCGAACATGAACTTGGCCAGTTGCTTCGCCAACAGCGTTTTCCCGACCCCGGTCGGCCCGGCGAAGATGAAGCTGCCCATCGGCCGCTTCGGGTCCTTCATGCCGGCCCGGCTCTTGCGGACGGCCTTCGAGATGGCCATGATCGCCTCGTGCTGGCTGATGACCGTCTTGTGCAGTTCATCTTCCATCTTGAGGAGTCGGCCCGTCTCGTCGTCGCCCAAGCGCTTGAGCGGCACGCCGGTCATCTTGGAGACGACTTCGTTGACGACTTCCTCGTCCACGATGCCGTCGGCCTCCTTGGCCTTGTCCCGCCATTCCTTGGTGACGGTCTCCTTCTTCTTCTTCACCTTGTCGGCCTGGTCTCGCAGGCTGGCGGCCTTTTCGAAGTCCTGCTCGGCGACGGCGGCTTCCTTCTCCTGATTGAGCTTCTCGATCTGCTCGTCCAGTTCCTTGAGATTCGGCGGCCGGGTCATCGACTTCAGGCGGATGCGGGCGCCGGCCTCGTCAATCACGTCGATGGCCTTGTCCGGCAGGCAGCGGCCGGTGATGTAGCGGTCGGACATCTCCACGGCGGCCTTGAGGGCGCCGTCCGTGATCTGCACGCGGTGGTGGGATTCGTAGCGGTCCCGCAGGCCCTTGAGAATCTCGACGGCTTCTTCCTGCGACGGCGGGTTCACCAAGATGTCTTGGAACCGGCGGGCCAAGGCGGCGTCCTTCTCGATGTACTTGCGGTACTCGTCGAGCGTGGTCGCCCCGATGCACTGGATTTCGCCGCGGGCGAGGGCGGGCTTGAGGACGTTGGAGGCGTCGATGGCCCCCTCGGCCCCGCCGGCCCCGACCAGCGTGTGCAACTCGTCGATGAACAGGATGGTGTTCTTCGCCCGCCGCACTTCGTTCATCACGGCCTTGATGCGCTCTTCGAACTGGCCGCGGTACTTCGTCCCGGCGACCATCATGGCGAGGTCGAGGACGATCAGCCGCTTGTCCCGCAGCAACTCCGGCACGTTGTTGTCGATGATGAGCTGGGCCAGCCCCTCGACGATGGCCGTCTTGCCGACGCCCGCCTCGCCCAAGAGGACCGGGTTGTTCTTCTGCCGACGGGAAAGAATTTGGACGACGCGCTCGATCTCGTTGGCCCGGCCGATGACCGGGTCGAGCTTGCCTTGCCGGGCCAACTCCGTCAGGTCGCGGCCGAAGCTGTCGAGGGCCGGGGTCTTTGACTTGCCCTTGCCGGACCGCTCCCGCGTGCCGCCTTCCCGGCCTTCCCGGCCGCCGGAGCCGCCGCCGCTCCCCTCGTTCGGCCCTTCGTTCGATTCCGGCATGTTGTGCCCCAGCAGGTTGAGAACTTCCTCGCGGACGTCTTCGAGTTTCAGCCCGAGGTTCATCAGGACTTGGGCGGCGACGCCCTCCTGCTCCCGGAGCAGGCCGAGCAGCAAGTGTTCCGTGCCGACGTAGTTGTGGTTGAGGTTGCGCGCCTCCTCGACCGAGTACTCGATCACCTTCTTGGCGCGCGGCGTGTGCGGCAGCTTGCCGAGGACGACTTGGTCGCCCCCCGGCCCGGTCTGCACGATCTTCTCGACTTCGAGCCGGATCTTGCGCAGATCCACGTCCAGATTCTTGAGGACGTTGGCCGCCACCCCGGAGCCTTCCTTGACCAGCCCGAGGAGGATGTGTTCCGTGCCGATGTACTCGTGGTTGAAGCGTTGGGCCTCTTGGTTGGCCAACTGCATGACCTTGCGGGCACGGTCTGTAAAGCGCTCGTACATCTGAGGACATCTCCGAGGGTCGAAAACTTCGTGGCCGGGACGCCCCCAAGCCCAAGGTCGCCGACGCCGATCCCCCCGACAGACAGAAGAAGAGCCGCGGTCACGTCAAACAGGTTCGGGGGAAGACTGTTCCAGTTTGCCAGTTCACCATCTTATGCACGCGCCCGCGCCGGGGACAACCTGCGGGGCCGGCCCGCCGTCAGAACCGCGGGAATTCTAAGCCGGCCCCTTCGGTAAAGCAAGCCGAGGTGTCCGCCCCGCGCTTACCACTCCATAGGACAGTATGAACGGTATCCATCGAGTCTCACACCCGGGCGGGCCATGCGTCATCGAGTCGTCATCGTCGGGGGCGGGTTCGCCGGGTTAACGCTGGCCCGGCAGTTGAAGCGGGCCGACGCGGCCGTCACGCTCGTGGACAAGCGTAATTTTCACCTGTTCCAGCCGCTGCTCTACCAAGTGGCCACCGGGGCCTTGTCCCCGGCCAACATCGCCGCCCCGCTGCGGTCCGTCCTGCGGTCGCAGCGGAATTGCCAATGCGTGCTGGGGGAAGTTACGGGATTTGATGTGCCGGGCCGGCAAGTGATTCTCGCGGCCGAAAAAATTCCGTTCGACACGCTGGTGATCGCCGCCGGCGCGGGGAACAACTACTTCGGCCACCCGGAGTGGGAGGCACACGCCCCCGGCCTCAAGACCATCGAAGAGGCCACGGAAATCCGCCGGCGGGTGTTGTCGGCCTTCGAGATCGCCGAGCGGGAGCCAGCCGGGGCCAGACGAATCGCCGCCATGACGTTCGTGGTCGTCGGCGGCGGGCCGACCGGCGTGGAAATGGCCGGGGCCATCCGCGAACTGGCGGCCGTCACCATGCGGCGGGACTTCCGCAACATCGACCCGGCCCACGCCCGCGTCATCCTCGTCGAGGGCAGCGCGCGCGTCTTGGAAGTCTTCCCGGAAAAACTGTCGGCAAAGGCGGAGAAGTCCCTCAAAAAGCTCGGCGTCGAGGTGTGGACATCCGGTAAGGTGACGGACATCCAAGCCGACCACGTGATGATTCACCGCGGCGGGCAGGACAACCGCGTGGACTGCCTCACCTGTGTCTGGGGCGCCGGGGTGAAAGCGTCCCCGCTCGGGAAACTGATCGCGGATGCCACCGGGGCGACCACGGACCGGGCCGGCCGCGTGGCCGTGCAGCCGGACCTTAGTTTGCCGAACCACCCGGACATCTTCGTGATCGGCGACTTGGCTTCGGCCACGACCAACGGGAAGATGGTCCCAGGCGTTGCCCCCGCGGCCATTCAGGAGGGGACGCACGTCGCCCGGCAGATCAAACACAAGTTGGCCGGCCGCCCCGAGCGGGAGCCGTTCAAGTATTGGGACAAGGGGAGCCTGGCGACCATCGGCCGCAACGCGGCCGTGCTGCATGCGGGGTGGATCAAGCTCTCCGGCCGCCTCGCGTGGTTCGGCTGGCTGTTCATCCACATCATGTACCTGATCCAGTTCTCGAACCGCGTGCTGGTGTTGTTCCAGTGGTTCTGGAACTACATCACCCGCAACCGGGCCGCCCGCCTCATCACGGGCGGGGAGTCCGGGCCTAAACCGATTTAGCCGCCAAGACGCCAAGGACGCCAAGAAAACC
>JAYUGD010000281.1:0-2085 GCA_043767785.1 Zavarzinella sp.
TGCGGTGTGCTGAAATTCGCCGTGGCGACCGAATCGGGCCGCTTACGCGCCATGCCCTCAATTAAAGACGGGAATCGACTTTCTGACCGCCGCGCGGCGAATGTCATGGGATGAGTCGCAAATTTGCCTCAACGAGTCGCAACTCATGGCCCGGAGTACGACGCGCATCGTCGAACCCTGGGGCGAGGCCGCCCTCAACATGAAAACCGCGATTTTCAGGCCCGGCAATAAATGATTCTGAAAAAATAGGTCAGTTCTGAAAAAGTTCGTCAGTTCTGAAAAAGTTGGATTCCTCTGTGGAGGGGTGGAGGGATTTGGGAAAACGAATCTGGCCGGGGGGGTCCGGTTCGAGAAGTCGCAAATGCGCTCTCCGTCATTCGCCCTACGGGTTCGGTTCCGAGGGTCGAGGGACTAAACGCCCCGCGGCGTGACATTGACCGCGCCGTTGGCCGTCGGTGCGGCGGTCGATGGGCCAACGGGCGCTCCCCTTCCCGCTTGCCGGGCCGGCCCGTTCAATGACACTCACCCGGCCCGGAGCGCTCATGCGCGTCCTCATCAGCGAAGAGCAAATCCGGCGGCGGGTCGATGAACTCGCCGCCGAGATCGCCCGCGCGTACGGCGGCCGGCCTCTGACCATCGTCGGCGTCCTCACCGGTTGTCTGGTGTTTCTGGCCGACCTCATTCGGCGGCTCGATCTGCCCCTGAAGATCGCCCTCGTGCAGGCGTCCAGTTATCGTGGGGCTGCAACGGCCGCCGGCGCGCTGCACGTGCAGGACGATTTGCTGCCGGATTTGAAGGGCCGGCACATCCTGCTGATCGACGATATTCTCGATACGGGCAAGACGCTGAACCATCTCGTCGGACACTTGAAGGGGCTCGGGACGGCGTCGGTCCGGACGGCCGTGCTGCTGCGCAAAGAGGGCCGGCAGGAAGTCGCGTTCGAGCCGGATTACGTCGGATTCCACATTCCGAACGCATTCGTCGTCGGATACGGCCTGGATTACGACGACGAGTACCGCAACCTGCCGTACATCGGCGTCCTTGACCCGGCCGGGTGACCGATGGCCCCTCTCCATCTCATCGTCTCCGACCTCGGGTTTACGGGCCACGCCAAGCAAGTGTCGCTGCTGGCCCCGGCTCTGGCGCGGGCTGGATTCGCGGTGACGGTCCACTCCTTCAATGGCGACGGGCCGTTTGCTGGGCCGCTGCGGGAGGCGGGCGTACCCGTTCAAATGGGCCGCTCTTCCCGCGATTGGTTGGCCCTGCGCGGCGTAGGGCGCGAGGCGGGCGCGGTCGTTCACGTCTTCGGCCTGCCAGCGTTTCGCCGGCTGGCGATCGCATCTGTCGGTGTCTCCCGGCCGCGCGTCGTCGTGAGTTTCACGGGCCGCGAACGGCTCCGCTGGTTCGACCGGCGGTGCTTGAGGGGCGTGGCGAGCGTGATCGTCCCACACGCGGCCGCGGCCGTTGCGCTGGCCCGGCAGGGTTTTTCTGGACCGGTCTCGGTGATCGCGCCGGCCGTGGGAACCCCTCCCCCCCTCCCCGAAGCGGAGAGGGGGGAACTGTTGCGCGCGAACGGGCTGCCGGCCGATTCGTTCTTATTGGTGACGGCTGGCCGGCTCGATGCGCCCAAGCGGCTGTTCGATGCGATCTGGGCGTTTGAAGTGGTGCGCTACACGGACACGCGGCTGCGCCTGGTGGTTGTGGGCGACGGCCCCGACCGGCCGGCCGCCGAGGCCGCCGCGCAGGCCCTCGCCCCGGATGGCTCGCGGGTCCATTTCCCGGGGGCGACGATGGCCGTGCCGGCGTGGCTGGCCGCCGCCGACATTGTCGTGGTGACGCAGCGGGCCGGTGGTGCGAACGTGGTGTTGGAAGCGCTGGCGGCGGGCCGGCCCGTGGTCGCCGCGAACACGCCGGAGCTGGCGGCCCTCGTCCGCGATGGCGAGACGGGAATACTCGTCCCTCCTGGCGATCCACCCGCAGCCGCGAAAGCCGTGAACCGCCTGGTACTCGATGCCGGGCTGCGAACGCGAATGGGGGCGGCGGCAGCGCGAGCGGCGGCCGAATTTACGGTCGAGCGGGCCGTGT
>JAYUGD010000282.1:0-5995 GCA_043767785.1 Zavarzinella sp.
GCGAAGCCGACTCCGGTGGTCATCGACACGGACATCGGCGGCGACATTGACGACGCGCTCGCGCTGGCCCTTGCCGTCGCGTCGCCGGAACTCGACATCGTCGGCGTCACCACCGTCGGCCGCGGCGGGCCGCCTGACCCGTTTGTTCAGCACATCAGCAAGGACCGCGACGAAGCCCGGGCGTGGATGGTCTGTCGGTTTCTCTCCCAGGTCGGGCACAAGGCGATTCCCGTCGCGCCCGGCGCCGACCCGCAACCGAAGGCCGAAATCGACTGGCAGATTCAGTACCGCCGACACCCCGCGGCCATCTACAACCGCACGCTGAAGCCCGTGAAGGAATCGGCGGTCGAACTGCTCACCCGGCTCGCCAAGGAGAAGGACGGCCAACTCGTCGTAATCTGTCTCGGGCCGTTGACCAACATCGCCCGCTTCATCAAGGAACAACCGGAAGCAGCGAAGAAGATCAAACGGTTCGTCGTCATGGGCGGGTCAGTGGCCGTCGGCTACGAGGGTAAGCCGAAGCCCGAACCCGAGTGGAACATACAGTCGGACATCCCGGCGGCGAAAGCCGTGTTCGCGGCCGGATTGCCGTTGACGGTCGTTCCACTCGATGCCACCGCGACGCTGAAATTGGGGAAGAAACAGCGCGACGCGATCTTTGCCTCCCACGCGATGCTCACATTCCAAGTGCAAAATCTCTACGAGTTGTGGGACAAAGAAACGCCGATCCTCTTCGACCCCGCGGCCGTCGTGGCCGTGTTCGACGACACGCATTTCACTTGGAAGAACCTGCGGATCGACGTCGATGACCAGGGGATGACGCAAGTCACGGCGGGAAAAGCGACCGCCCGCGTCGCCACCGCGTCGAACGCCGATGCCATCACGAGTTTGTTTGTGGATCGACTACGCGCGCACGGCAAAGAGGCATTGCCGCAACAGCCGAAGAACCCATCGAAGCTCGTCGATCCGGGCCTCTTCCCGGCGCGCGTCCACGCCTGCGAGGACTACGGCTCGGACATCGACAAACGCTGGTGGATGTGCGGCAAACTCGAAGCCGCCGACACGTCGCGGCAAGGCGGCCGTGCGCAACGGGCGGTGCTGACGCAGGACTTTGACGACCGCCAAGGCGACATGAAGACCATGTATCGGGCGGTGATCTTCAACCCCGTGCCGGGGCCACCGATGGGGGCGAACACTCGTCTTCGTTTCAAGTACAAACTCACGGGCACGGACACGATTCGCGTGCAACTCTACAGCCTCACGAACGGGTATCACCGCTATTTGTCCGTGTCCGGCTTGGGACAAGGGACGTGGCTCGATGGCTGCGTGGACATGACGGCCCTGCGGCGGCCCGACGGCACGGGCGGCCCGCTCTTGAAGGACGAGCGGATCGACGACATCCAGTTTTACGCCGACCCGCGGGCCGAATTGCTCATCGACGACATTGTCCTTTTCGAACCGGCAACGGCCGACGAGAAACGCCTGTTCCCGAAGCGAGTGCTGTTCACGGGACTGTTCGACACCGGCAAGCAAGGCAAGGAATGGCCCGGCGAGTTCGACATCGTGAACCACGAGAAGCCGCTGACGTGGAAGGCGGCGAAGTCCGTCATGGACAAGGAGGGCAAGCCGCGGCTCGTCGTCGGGCTGCGCGGGGCGCGCCTGCTCGATGCCCGGACCGAACTCACGTTCCGGTACAAGTTCACGGGGCAGGGCAAGGTCGCGGTCACACTGTCGAACGCGAAGGGCGCCGCTTCCGATCCCCGCGCCGACTTCATGCCGACGGCCGGCGAGTGGGCCGAGGTCACGCTCAAGTTTACGGCCGAGAAGGGAACGCTTGCCGAGGCAATCACGGTCACTCTCCCGGAGAAGTCGGAACTGCTGATCGACGACCTGTTGCTCTACACGCCCGGCGGGGCCGAGTGAGTCACCTCACTCTTTCTTCCAGATTCATTCTGCTGGTTTTGGTGGCGTGACTCCCAATCGCTCCGCGTGCGCCTGCAACGCCGTCATGACGCCGGAGTAGAGGGCGACGCCCTCCGCCAGCGCCCGCCTCTTCCGTTCCAGCCCGCGCTGGCCGGGCAGCCGGACGGCATCGACGCCGGGGGCCGTCGGGTTGTTTCGGCACGCGGCCGCGGTCCACCCGGTTTGACGGCGGAACGCCACGCCGCCGCCGAAGGCCGCAGGGTCGATCGCTTGGACGAACACGGACGCGCCCCATTGCGTCGGCGCGTCGGCTCGGCCGAACCCGCCGAGGCCTTGGGTCAGCGCTTCAATCATGAGGGCCAAGCCGTACCCCTTGTGGCCGTGGTCCGCGCCGCCAGTTGGCAAGAGCGTGCCGGGCGGTTCAGTGAAAAGGGCGTTCGGGTCGTCCGTTGGGCGACCGTCAGCGTCGAGCGCCCATTCGCCGGAGAATCGCTTCCCCTCGCGCCGCAGTCTGTCTGACATTCCGTTGGTGGTGATGCTCGCGCTGATGTCGATCAGGATGGGGTCGCCGTCCGTCGGGATGCCGACGGCGATGGGGTCTGGCGTAAACACGGCCCTGCGGCCGCCGAACGGGGCGACACTTGCGACGGCCGGGTCGGAGCAGGTGACGGTGACCATCATTCCACGGTCGGTGGCCCGTTGCAGAAACGCGGCCAGGCAGCCGATGTGATGGCTGTTGCGAATGACCACGGCCGCGATGCCGTGAACCGTCGCCCGCTCCGCCGCGAGATCGACCGCCTTGGCCGCCAGCCAGACGCCGGGCAACCGCCGGCCGTCCCACGTCACGGCGGCCCCGCGGTCGGCGACGACTTGCGGTTCGCCAATCGCGGTCATAGTCCCGGCGGCAAGGTCCTTTAGATACGGGGCGGCCAAGTGCAGCCCGTGCGTCGTGTGGCCGAGCAAGTCGGCTTCGACCAAACCGGCGGCGATGGTCGCCGGCTTGTCGCCGTCGCACCCCGCCGCGGCGAACAGCGTGGCGATATAGTTGGTTAGGTCGGCGGCGCGGTAGTGCGGACTGTCATCGGTGGTCGCCATCGAGATCACTTCTCCTTCGGCGTGGGCGTCGGTTGCCAGTGCGGCCACATGGCCCCGTGGCCGGGCTTCGAATCGGTCAATTGCTTCTCGGTTCGGTCGGCAAGGTTCATGATGGAGATGTTGCGGGCGCCGGCCCGAAGCGAGCCGAACAGGAGCCATTTGCCGTCCGGCGAGGGCTTGGGGTGGTAGTGGAGCGACCCGTCGGCCGTCCGGGTGAGTTGGGTGGCCTTGCCGTCGAGATCGGTTTGGAACAACTCCACGGTCTTACCGACTTTCGCGGTGAAGAAGACGGCTTTGCCGTCCGCGGACCACCCGGGGACATCACTGCTGCCGCCGTGAAAATCGGGCACGTCCAAGAACTCGACGACGCCGCGGTAGCCGCCGCGGTCGGCGAGTTTTTTCAGGCCGGAGCCGTCCGGGCGGACGACGTGCGGGTGACAGTTGTAGTGTTCGCCGCCGACGAAGAGGAGCCATTTGCCGTCCGGTGACCACGTCGGGGCGAAGTCGAATTTGTTGCCGGTCTTGATGTGCTTCTTGTCCGAGCCGTCGGCCGCGGACGTGTAGAGTTGGTAATTTTCGTGATAGCTGATGAGTTTGCCGTCGGGCGAGGCGCTGTAGCCGTAGGTGAACCCGGCGCCTTTGCCGGACACGTCCCGCTTGTTCCGGCCGTCCAAGTCCATGACGAACGGTTTCGAGACGCCGTCGATGAGGGCCGTGAAGCCGAACCCGCGGCCGCCGGGGAGAAAGAACAGCCCGCTGCTGTAATGGCTAACGCGGTCCACGGCCGTCACGTTCGTGACCTTCCCCGACGCGAGATCGACCAAGCACGAATCAATTTTCCATTGGCCGGCGCCCATGCGGAACTGCTTGTGTTCTTCTTCCCATTTGGCGTTCTCGGGGGACTGCCAACCCGCGCCGACGACCGCCGTTTTGCCGTCCGGCGACCACCCGGCGAACTGCGTCCACGTGTCCGGCTCTTTCGCCAAATCCTCGGCCACGAGTCGCCGCGCCGCGGAGCCGTCGGCCGGCACGACCGCCGCCCGCATCGTGCGGACGTTCGCGTGCCGCCCGCCGGGCAAGTCCGTCCGCAGTTCGGTGTACCCGACGAGGGGAACAGGTTCAGGCTCGGCGGCTTTCAATGGCGTAAACGCCATGAACACGGTCGCAAAACCGAACAACCACACCCGCAGGCGGTTCTCTGGCGTCATGTGTGTATATCTTCCCGTCCGCGGCGACACGGCGGTACTCTTTGTATGCTTGGCCGCCACTGAGGGTGGTTGTTCAATCTTTGGGAGTGCCCATGCGCGTTCGGTGATAGACTACGAGTGCGGACGTGGCCGCGGGAATGGACGAGTCGGGAGATATTCGGATGGCAGTCGAAGATTCCGACGAGACGTACGCGGCGCGGAAGCCCCGCCAACCCGCGCCGGACACTTTTCCGCCGCCACCCCCGTTAGACGGCACCGTCACGGGTTCGCCGGCCGATTTCACGCCCACGTTGCGGCCGCAGGCCGTCGCGGAATTCCCGTCCCAACTCGGCGCTTACCGCCTGAGTCGCAAACTCGGCGAGGGGGGCATGGGCGCGGTCTTCCTCGCGGAAGACCTGACGCTGCACCGGCAAGTCGCCCTCAAAGTGATGCGGCCCGACGCCAACGCCGGGTTCGAGTCGGGGCAGCGGTTCTTGCGCGAAGCCCGGTCGATGGCGGCCCTCAAGCACGACAACATCGTCACCATTTATTCGGTCGGCGAGGACAAGGGCATCCCGTTCTTGGCGATGGAGCTGTTGAAGGGCACGTCGCTGGATGCGTTCCTGAAAAGCGGCCGGCCGCTGACGACGAAGTCGATCCTCCGCATCGGCCGCGAGATCGCCCGCGGGCTGGGCGTCGCCCACGCGAAGGGACTGGTCCACCGCGACATCAAGCCGGCCAACATCTGGCTGGAATCCCCGGTCGGGCGGGTGAAGATCCTCGACTTCGGCATCGCCCGGCCCGCCGCGGAAGCCGACGCCATCACCGCGAGCGGCTTGGTGATGGGCACGCCGCACTACATGTCCCCGGAGCAGGCCCGCGGCGAAAAGGTGGACGGCCGGGCCGACCTCTTCAGCCTCGGCGTGCTGCTGTACCGCATGGCCACCGGGAAGGTGCCGTTCGAGGGGCCGACGCTCATGTCGGTCCTCATGGCCATCGGGACGGCGACGCCGCCGTCGGCGGCCGAGATCAAATTGGAAACGCCGCCAAAGCTGTCGCAGCTGATCGACCGGCTGATCGCCAAGAAGCGGGACGACCGGCCCGCCAACGCCGAGGCGGTGGCCGCGGAACTCTCGCACATTGAAAAGGAACTTGGGCGCGAAACAACCGCCATGGTGATTGACGACGTGCTTCCGATCGGCGACCACCCCCGCGGCCCGCGCGATGACCGGGCGGAAATGACCGAGGCCGCCCGCCCGGCGAATCGCACGGACAAGGCGCCCGCCGCCCCGCCGGAAGTGGACGAGCAGCCGGAAGTAGTCCCCGCCCCGGCCCCGAAGAAGAAGCGGAAGCGCAAGAAGGCGCCGCGGCAATCGCTGTTCCCGCTATACGTCGGCGTGGGCGTGTTGCTGATGGCGCTGGCGCTGCTGATCGGCTGGCGGGCCACCCACCGAACGCCGACGAGTTCAACAACTCCCACCGCCGAGCCGAAGTCGAAGCCGACCCTCTCGACCGAGCCGACGCCGGACGAGACGCCCAAGACCGACCCCGTGGAACCGCCACCCAAGTTCGACCCGCCGACGAAGGACGACCCCGAACGGCCCAAATTTGACCCGCCGCCGAAAAAGGACTTCCCCTTCCCCAAGAAGGACTTTCCCTTCCCGAAGAAGGACTTCCCCAAGAAGGCCATCCCGCTTGCGGACACAGGGCGTTGATTTAGTCTGTTCACTGTTCAGTTCACATCGAATTGTGAAGGTCTGCCAGCCACTCTGCCAGTGCGCGCGACCGAT
>JAYUGD010000283.1:0-2082 GCA_043767785.1 Zavarzinella sp.
CGAAATGGGGTTTTGGAATGGGGGTGGCTTCCCAACGGGTGAGGGAACCGAATAATACCCCCATGACTCCCGAACAACCCGCCGCCGAAGTCGCCCCGAAGCACACCGTCCGCCTCAAGATCGAGCGGCGGTCGAACCACCCGTGGATCTTCCAGAAGATGGTGGAGAAGCCGCCGGAGAAAGTCCCCAACGGCTCCGTCGTCGAGATCATCGACCGGGACGGCAATTGGGTGGCGCGCGGCCTCTACAACAGCCACTCGCGCATCTCCCTGCGCGTGCTGACGAGCAAGCAAGACGAGCCGATCGACGCCGCGTGGTTCGACCGCATGATTACGGAGGCCGTCACGCTGCGGCGGGACATCCTCAAGTTGGACGAAGTGACGGACGCCTGCCGGCTCATCCACTCGGAGGCCGACGGCATGAGCGGGCTGGTCGTGGACCGCTTCGGCAAGATCATCGTGCTGGAGTTTTTCTCGGCCGGCATGTTCAAGTGGCGGAACATCATCCAGGCGTGTTTGCTGGTTCACTTCCCGGACGCGGTCTTCTACTGGTTCGCGGAAGAACACGTCTGCAAGCAGGAGTCGTTCAACTGCCGCAGCCCGGAACCGCCGGCGCCGACGGTCATCACGGAGCACGGCGTCCGCTTCCGCGTCGCCCCCGGCACCAAGCACAAGACCGGCTTCTTCGCCGACCAGCGCGACAACCGCCGCACGCTAGCCAGTTTCTGCGCCGGCAAGCGGGTGCTGGACCTGTGCTGCAACACCGGCGGCTTTGCCGTGTACGCCAAGTCGCTCGGCAAGGCCGCCGAGGTGACGGGCGTGGACTTGGACGAAGAAGTGATCGTCCTCGCCAAGCAGAACGCGGGCCTGAACCAAGTGCAAGTCAAGTTCACGCAGGCCGACATCTTCCCGTGGATCCGCGAACTGTTGCCGACCGGGAACCGCTTCGACGTGGTGATCCTCGACCCCGCCAAGATGACCCGCGACCGCGAGGCCCTCGACTTGGCGATGAAGAAGTACGGCGACATGAATCGGTTGGCGATGCAAACCGTCGCCCCCGGCGGCATCTTCCTGACGTGCTCGTGTACGGGGCTGGTGAGCGAGGAGGAATTCCTGGACACCGTCCGCAAAGCCGCCTGGCAAGCGGGCCGGACGGTGCAAGTGCTGAAAGTCTCCGGGGCGGGCGCCGACCACCCGTTCATGGCCCATTGTGCCGAGGGCCGGTATCTGAAGGCGGTGTTTGCACGGGTGTTTTAAAGGCGGCCGGTCGTTTGTCTTGGTTTTCGCCCCAACGGGGCGGGGGAAAATAGCCAGGGGCGGCTTCCGCCCCTGGACCACGCGCCCACATGAAATGGTTTTGGCCCCAACGGGGCGCCTTTGATTCCGACCGGCGCGCCGTTGGGGCCAAGAAAAATACGGTGACGATCGCAACCAGGGGCGGAAGCCGCCCCTGGCTATTTTCCCCCGCCCCGTTGGGGCGAATACCAAGACAGCCACGGTTCCAGGGGCGGAAGCCGCCCCTGGCTATTTTCCCCCGCCCCGTTGGGGCGGATACCAAGACTGGCCGCGGTTTTTTACTTCAGCCGCCACAGCTCCGGGCTGGTGAACACCACGTTCGGGTCCAACTGTTCAGGCTTCAGTGACTCCTTCGTGCTCTCGAAGGCCAAGTCCAACTCGCGATGCACCCCCACATAGCGGTCGAGTTGCCACAGCGGGATGAACGGCACACGCTGGTTCACTTGGGTGTGCAGGTCCCAGGTCAGTTCTTTCACCTTGGTGAAGTCGCGGTAGGCTTTGATGTCGTCCAGGCACTTCTTGAGGCGGCGGTCGCCTTCGGTGGGGTTGGTGCCGTTGGCCAAGTAGCCCATGTAGTTGCGGCCGTTGCGGGCGGCGGCCTCGGGGTCGAGCAGGCCGCTGAGGGAGTAGAGTTCGTTGCGGTAGTCGAAGGCGGTCAGGGCCAGGTCGAAGTCGTGTTCCAGCATCACCTTGTCGTGGAACTTCTCGGGCGTCATCGGCACGAGGTCAATCGTCAGGGTGGGGCGGTCGCCGCCGCCGGAGGCTTTCTCGATCTGGCCCTTGATGA
>JAYUGD010000284.1:0-5992 GCA_043767785.1 Zavarzinella sp.
CCCCCGCGTCGGGTTCTCCACCCCCTCACGGGTCCAGCCCCATCAGCCGGGCCTTGGCCGGGTCGTTCTTCCAGTTGAACTTCTTGGCGAAATCCTCGGGCGTGAACGTCTGCTGGCTGCCGTCCTCCAGCATGGCCACGTAGACGATCTGCGACTCGACATCTTTCGAGCCGCGGTAGTGGCCGTCGGGGCCGATGCAGAGGCCGTGGTCACTGATGATCGCAGGACGGACGGGTGATCGGTGTCGAGCAGGATCATGCCGATTGCTTTATGTCTTGAGAGTCCAAGCAAGTCACAAAGGGTTTCGAGCGCTTTTGTGCTCACCCCGGCAGACCCGACCCGTCGGGGTCGAACGTCGGCTTAGGCGTCACTTTCGGGGCGAAGATGTCGTACAGCACCGGCACGACGAACAGGGTCAGCAGCGTCGAACTGAACAGGCCCCACACGATGACCGTGGCGAGGGGCCGCTGCACGTCCGACCCCAGCCCGGTGGCCATCGACGCCGGCAGTAGCCCCAAGATGGCGACCAGCGAGGCCAAGAGGATGGGGCGCAGGCAGTCGGCCGCGCCCCGCAGGATGGCCTCGCGGAACGGCGTCCCCTCCTGCCGCAAGGCCCCGACCGACCGGACCATCAGCACGCCGTTCATGATCGACACCCCGAACAGGGCGGCGAACCCGACCCCGGTCGAGACGTTCAAGTTCATCCCGCGCGCCCACAGGGCCAGCACGCCGCCGATGAACGCGAACGGGACGGACAGCAGCAGCAGGGCCGCCGCCCGGAACGACCCGAACGTGACGATCAGCAGGCCGAAGATCAGCGCGACGGTGACCGGGATCACCAGAACGAAGTGGCCGCGGGCGCGCTCCAAGTTCTCGAACATGCCGAGCCAGCCGACCCGGTAGCCGGCCGGCATCGTCGGCCGGACCGCCTCGTCGAACTTCGCTTGGGCCTCCTTCACGAAGCCCCCCTGGTCCCGGCCGGCGATGTCGCACCGCACGGTGATGCGCCGGCGGCCGTTCTCGCGGGCGATGATCGTCTGCCCGTCGATCAACTCGATGGCCGCCACTTGGGCCAGCGGCACGGGGACGCCGTCCGCGGTGTGGACCGGCAACCGGCCGATCGCCGCGGGCGAGTTGGCCACTTGGCGGTCCACGCGGGCGGCGATGTCGAACCGCCGCTCCCCCTCGTACAGGGTGCCGGCCGCCTCGCCGCCGAGCGCGGTGTTGATGAGCTTCGTCACGTCCTCAATGCGGACCTTGTGCCGGGCGCACAGCAGCCGGTCGGGCGTGATGACCAGTTGCGGCTGCGGCCCCTCTTGCTCGATGTTCACGTCCTGCGCGCCCGGGACCGTCTTGAGCAGGTCCACGGTCCGCCGGCCCAAATCGAGCAGGGTGTCGGAGTCCGTCCCGGAGAACTCCACGGCCAAGTTGGCGGACGTGCCGTTCGTGTCTTCGGTCACGCTGTCGATGATCGGCTGCGTGAAGTTGAACCGCGTCGTCGGGAACTCCTCCCGCAGTTGCCCCCCGACGGCGGCGACCAACTCCTGCTTCGTCTTGAACTGGGTCCACTGCCCCTTCGCCTTGGGGATAATCATGATCTCCAGCCGGCTGGGCGGGAACGGGTCGGTCCCCGAGTCGTTCCGGCCGGCTTGCACGGAGATGGCCTGCACGTCGGGGAAGGTCAGCGCGACCTCGCGGATGCGCCGGCCGTACTCGCTCGACTGTTGCAGGGAGGTGCCTTCCGGGAAGTTGGCCCGCACCCACACGACGCCCTCGTCCATGTACGGCAGGAACTCGACGCCGAGCCGCGGGACCACCTTCGCCACCACCAAGGCCAGCCCGCACACGACCGCCGCGACGACCAGCCACCGGGCCGCCAGCAGGCCCCGGAGGGCGGCGGCGTAAGCCGGCCGCGCGATTCGCAGAAGCGGGTTCTCCCACTCCTCATACCCGTTGCGGAAAAGCACCGTCGCCAGCACGGGGATCACGAAGAGGGCGAAGAAAAGTGAGCCGGCCAAGGCGTACACCATTGTCAGCGCCATCGGGCGGAACAGCAGCCCTTCAATGCTGGACAGAGACAGCAGCGGCAAATACGCGACGACGATCATCAGGATGGAGAAGAACACGGACCGCTCGACTTCCAAGGCCGCCCTCAAGACGACCTTGGGGACATCGAGCCTCCCCCCCCGATGGCTGGCTTCCCCGAGCCGGCGGGCCACATTCTCGGACAGGATGATGGCCCCGTCCACGATGATGCCGAAGTCGATGGCCCCGATGGACAGCAGCCCGATGGGGATGCCGGTCAGGTACATCAACACCAAGGCGAACAGCAGCGAAAACGGGATGGTCAGGGCGACCAAGGCGGCCATCGCCGGGCGGCCGAGGAACAGGAGCAGCACCAGCATGACGAGCGTTACGCCGAGCAAGACGCTGTGGCCGACCGTGTGCAGCGTGTTGTCCACGAGGTGTTGGCGGTCATAGAACGGGGCGACCCGGACGCCGTCGGGCAATTCGGACTCGTTCAGTTCCTTGACCGCGTCGGCGACGTTCGCCAGCACCAAGGACGGGTTCTCGCCCCGGCGCATGAGGACGATCCCCTCGACGCCCGCGTCCGTGCGGTCCTTGCTGTAGACGCCGGACGGCGTCACGTTGTCGAGGCCGACGGCCGCCACGTCCCGCAGGTAGATCGGGGTGCCGCCGACCGACTTGACGAACGTGTTCCCGATCTGCTTAAGGTCTTGCAGCGCCCCGCTGCCGCGGATGACGAACGACATGCTGCCCCGCTGCAACACGCTGCCGCCGGCCGAGGCGTTGTTCGTCTTGATGGCCTCCACCACGTCGGTGAGTGTCAGCCCGAAGCGGTCGAGGTCCGCCGGCCGGAAGGTGACGGCGAACTGCTTTTCCAACCCGCCGAAGTTGGACACCTCGGCCACGCCGGCGGCCCGCAGCAGCCGGGGGATCACGACCCAGTCGTTCAGCGTCCGTAGCGTCGTCAGGTCGGCGGTCCCGTCCGACACGAGTTCGTAGCGGTACACCTCGCCGTAGGCGGTCGCCAGCGGGCCGAGTTCGGCCGCGGCCCCGTCGGGCAGCTTGAGGCCGGTCAGCTTTTCCTGAACCCGCTGTCTGGCCCAATAATTCTCCGTCCCCTCCTTGAAGACCAGTTGCACGACGGACAGGCCGAAGATCGTCCGCGACCGGATCACGTCCGCGTTCGGGACATTCCGCATGGCGATTTCGAGGGGTACGGTGACCTGCCGCTCGACTTCCTCGGGCGCTCGGCCAGGGTACACCGTAATGACTTGAACGACTTGGGACGATATGTCCGGGTAGGCGTCAATCGGCTGCTGGCGGAAGGCGTAGACGCCGGCAATGCACACCAGCGCCGCCAGTGTCAAAACAAGCCACCGGAGGCGCATGGCCCGCTCAATCATAAATGCGATCACGGCTTGCCCCCCGCGGCGTGCGGGGCCGTCGGCAAGGCCTGCACGACCAGCGGCTTGAACAGGATGGCCCCCTTCCCGACAACACGCTCGCCTTCTTTCACGCCCGAAATAATTTCCACCTCCCCGTTACGGGGTTCGCCGACCTGCACTTCTGTCACATGCCATGTGTCCGGACCGGCATCGGCCAAAACGTAGTCCGCCCGCCCGATGTGCAGCACGCCGTCCGCCGGGACGAGCAGGGTGTCGCGGGGGTCGGTCCCCAGCCCGATCTCGGCGAACATGCCGGGCCGGAGTTGGTCCTTCAAGTCGTCGATGGCGAACAGCACCCGGAGGGACCGCCGCTCCTTCGACAGGACCGGGGCGATGGCGTTGACTTTCCCGGTGAACGGCACGTCCGGGAGGCCGAAGAACGTCGCCCGGCACCCTTGGCCGACGTTGACCCGGTTGAGCCGCCCTTCCGGCACGTCGGCCAAGACAATGTCGATGTCCGACGTGGCCGCCGTCAGCAACTCGGGGTCGAGGCCGGCCTGTTGGAGTTGCTTGCCGGCCGCGGCCTCCGCCCGCTTCGCGACGCGGACGGCCGTCTCGGCCTCGTGGACTTCCTTGCGCCCCGTGATCTCGGCCTGAATGAGGGTCGTCTTCTCCACGGCCAAGTCCTTCAGCGAGTCGGTCCCGGCCGACACGAGCTTTTCCAGCCGGGCGACGACCAGCTTTTGGGCGTCGAGCCGGGTGTCGGCCAGTTGCCGAACTTGGCCGAGTTGCGTCTCGGCGAACGTGATGTCCGCCTGGGCCTTCTGCCAGTCGGTGTGCGCGGTCAGGACTTCGGGCGAGTCGAACTGCCAGAAGTCGTGCGCCTTGCCGTTGCCGGGCCGCAGGCTCGCCGCGACCCGGCCGGTCACGGTCATGACCGGGTCCGTGATGGTTTCCTTCCGGACCGCGCCGACCGTCATCTTCGCGTCGAACGGGCCGCCCGGGCGGACGCGGATCAGGCCCGGCCCGACGACCGCGACAACCTCCGCGGGTTGCCGCCCGGCGTCCGGGGCTTCGGCCGGCGGGGCGGCGGGGGCGAAAAGAAGGTACGCGAGGACGCCAGTGGTGACGGTCAAGGCGCCGACAAGCTGCGCTGACGACCACACCCGTCCCCAAACCGTCTTCGGCGGCGGGGCGGGGGTGAGAATCGGCGGGTGTCGATGAATGGCGTTGTCTGTCATGGCGTGACCTGTTTCCCCAGCGTGGCGTTGAACTTCACCGCGGCCCGGCCGTAGGCGGCCCGGCTATTGATGTATAGCCGATACGTCTCCCGGTAATTCCGCTGGGCGTCCAATACGTCGATGAGCGGGCGGCCGCCGGCCGCGTACGCCTGGGCGATGCTGTCCCGCACCTGTTCGGCGAGTTTTAATTGTTCGCCCGCCACGGCGCGGGCGTTCGCCGCCGCCGTGCGCAGCTCTTGGTCCGCCTGAACCACTTCGGCCCGGAGGGCGACGACGCCGGCTTGGTACTCGTACTGGTTCTGGACGACGACGGACGCCGCCTTGGCCCGGTTCCCTTGGTTGCGGTCGTGGACGGGCAGTGTCATGCTCAGGCCCACGCCGAACGACGAGGCGTCGGGGAAGCCGATGGCCTTCTGCTGAAACTGCCGGGTGACGCCGACCACCGGGGTGATTTCGGGGTATGCCTTCCGATCCTCGACGACGGTGTCCGCTTGGGCCTGTTGCCGCTTCCATTGCAAGGCGCTCAGGTCCGGCCGGTGTTCGATGGCGAACGCGAATGCCGCGTCGGCCGTCAGCGGGACTTCGGCCACTTCTCGAGCAAAGGCGCCGGCCACGTTGAATGCCGGGTCGGCGTCCGCCCGGCCGAGCAGGGCGCCCAGTGTCGCGGTGGCCGCGACGGACTTGTTCATGGCGTCCCTCAACCCCTGCTCGCTCCGGAGCCGGTCGAGGCGAATGCGGTCCAAGTCCACACGGGGCCTGCCGCCCCCTTCGACCGCTTTTTCGGTCACGTTTTCGACGCGCACCAAGTTCTCCAAATCTTGTCCGGCGAGGTCGACAAGGGCCTTCGCCTCCAGCAGATCGTAGTAGGCCGTCGATGCCTCCAGCACCCGGCGGCGGACGAGGTCGGCGTACTCCGCCTCGGACACCCGGACCCCCAACCCGGCGCTCTGCATCGCCGCCGCCCGCTTGCCGAACAGGAACCAGTCGATGGGGTAGGCCAACCCGACATCCAATTGCGGCGGCCCGCCCTGCCGGTCCACGGTAAACGGGCGGGTCAGCGGGAGGAGGGTTCCATTGAGGTTGAAGGTCGGGTTCGGCTTGAGCGAGGCCGTCAGGGCGTCGGCGTTGGCTTGGCTGATCGACTCCAGCCCGGCCCTAATCCGCGGGTCGGCGAGCAACACCGCGTTGATGACTTGATCCCGCGACATGCCGGCCTTTGCCATCGCTTCCGCTTTCGGCGACTGAGAGCTTGTGCAAAAATCGGCCGGCGGGGGCGACAGGATTCGCGGGCCGCGCTATGGTGGAGACACCGCCATTGTACGTCACGAGTGTGCCATG
>JAYUGD010000285.1:0-5988 GCA_043767785.1 Zavarzinella sp.
GTGGAGCCTGACCGGCGTCGCCAAGGCGGGCGACGTGTTGGAAGTCCGCTTGGCCGCGACCGACAACCGCCGCGTGCCGTCGGCGTCGTTGGAGCCGCAGACGACGCACTTCCCCGCCAAGGACTGGGCCGAGTTCCGCATCCGCGACGACGCCGCCCCGCTGGCCGAGCAGGACATCTTGCAGAGGAAGAAGGAGATCGCCGCGAAGCTGACCGAGATCCGCGACGAGTTGAAGAAGGAAGCCGACAAGACGCTCGCCCTCCGACAAGACTTGGCCAACAAGAAGACCCCGACTGTCCAAGAAGCCGAGCGACTCCGCGATACGCGGAAAGACATCGGAGAGACGGCCAACAAGCTGAAAGACGCGGCCGACGCGGCAGGCGTGACGCCGGAGTTGCGAGAACTCGCCGACGCCATTCGCAAACTGGAAGCGACAGACGTCCGCGCCGCGGAGCACTCGCTGACTGTTGCGAAGGAGACGGCCGCCCAAGCGGACCGGAATACGAATTTGACCGGGGCGAATGAGGCGCTGGAGAACGCGGTCAAAAAGGCGGATGAGTTAATCAACGAGAATGACCGCCTCGCCAAGCAGCGGCTGGACAAGGTAAAGTTGCAAGACCTCGCCGACGAGCAGAAAGCCCTCGCGGACAAGGCCAAGACCGCCGACGCCAAGGAGGCCGACGAACTGAAGAGGAAGCAGGACGAGTTGCAGGCCAAGCTGAAGAAGTTGCAGGAGCAGTCGGACGCGATCCAAAAAGCCATCGACGCCGCGAAGGCCGACGAAGCGAACCGCCTCGCCAAGGAGGCCGAGCGGCTGGCGAAGGAAGTTCAAGACCTCAACAAGGCAATGGAGAAGACGGCCAACGACGCGACCGCCGGCAAGTTGGACGAGTTGAAGAAAAAGCAGGACGAACTCACGAAGAAGGCCAAGGAACTCGCCGCCCAGACGGACAACGCCAGCCGGGCCGCCCAAGCCGCCCCGCTGAAGGCGGACGACGCCGCGAAGAAGGCCCTCGACAAGGGCGACTTGGAGGAGGCCGCCAAGCAACAGGAGAAGGCCGCCCAAGAACTCGACCGCCTCGCCCGCGAGTTGGAAGCCGCCGCCGCCAAGACGCGCAACCCGCGCGAAGCGGCCAAGCAACTGGCCCAACTCCAAGAAAACTTGCGGGAACGGCTGGAGCGCGAAGCCAAGGGCAAGTCTCTTGACCAACTGCCGAAGGAAGACCGCGACGCCATCGCCAAGCAACAGGAGGCCATCGAAAAGGCCGCCGCCAAGCTCAAGATGCCCGCCGGGGACGCCGCGGCCGAGATCGCCAAACAACGGGCGACGGCCGACGCGAAGAAGGCCGGTGACGCCTTAAAGCAACCGAGCGCCGAGGCCGCCGACCGCAAGATGCAAGACGCCAAGAAGTCGCTGGAGCAACTGGCCGACAAGTTGCCGACGGACGACCAACGGCTCGCGAAGGCCAAGGAAGAAATCAACAAGCTCAAGGAAGAACAGGAAAAGCTCCGCAAGGAGGCCGAGCAAGCGGCCAAGGACAGCGCCGACAAGCCGGACGAACTCCGCAAGAAGCAGGCCGAGATCGGCAAGAAACAAGCCGCCTTGGCCGAGCAACTCAAGGGGGCCGACGTCCCCGGCCAAGAACGCCGTCAGGAGAAGGCCGCCGAGGCGATGGAGAAGGCCGCCGCCGGCCTGACGCGGGGCAAGCAGGAAGAAGCCGCCAAGGCCCAGCAAGCCGCCAAGGAAGAACTGGACCGGCTGGAACAGGCCCTTAACGGCAAGCCGCAACCCGAGCCGAAGGCCGAGGCAGGTAAGAAGTCGCCGGGGGAGAACGCCGACGACGCCGACCGCTTGGCGAAAAAGCAGCGCGAGGTGGCCGCCGCCGCCCAGAAGGCCGCCGAGGACGCCAAAAACAAGACGGGCGCCGAGGCCGACCAAGCGAAGAAGAAGGCGAAGGAAGACCTGAACCGCCAGCAGGAGGAGTTGGCCAAGGAACTCGGTCAACTCGGCGGGACGGACGCCCCCAAGGACCGCCAACAGGCCGAACAGGCGATGGCCGACGCCAAGCAAGAACTCGACCGCGAAAACTTCGAAGGGGCAATGAAGAAGCAGCGAGAAGCCGCCGACGCCCTCGACCGCTTGAGCCGGGAGGCCCGCAAGGAAGAAGCCCGGCGGCAGGCCGAGCGTGACGCGGACTTGCCCAACCAAGAACAAGCCGACGCCGCCAAGCGCCTCGCCGAGGAGCAGCGCCAACTGCGGGACGAGGCGATGACGGCCGCCGAAGAGTTGCGCAAGCAGAACGCCCGCAAGGACAACCCGGCCGGGGAACTCGCCAAGGAGCAGGAGCGAATCGCCAAGGAAGCGAAAGACCTCGCCCGCAAGGCCGGCGAACGCCAGGGCGAACAGGCCGACCAAGCCAAGCAGGCGAAGGAGGCCGCCCAAGCCGCCGACCAAGGGGCCAAGAACCTCGGCCTCGGCGAAATGTCCGACGCCAAACAGGCCGGGGAGAAGGCCAAGGCGGCGCTCGACGACTTGGCGAAAAACAACCCCGGCACCGAGAGTGGCCAAAAGGCGAAGGAACTGGCCCAACGCCAAGCGGACGTAAACAAGAAGCTTGGCGAGTTGTCGAAGGACACCGGCGCCGCCAAGGCCCAACAGCAAGCCCGCGAGAAGGAGTTGGCCGAGAAGGCGAAAGACCTCGGCGAGATGCTCGACAAGATGGCCCGCGACGGGACCGGCGCCGACAATGTGAAGGACCAGAAGCCCGGCGACAGCGCCAGACAGGCAGGCGAGCAATTGCGGGCCGCCCAACAGGCTGATGAGATGAACCAGCCCGGCCCGGCCAAGGACTCCCGCGACCGGGCCGCGAAGTCCCTCGCGGAAGCGGCCAAGAACGCCAGCCAAGGGTCCAAGCCCGGCAACATGCCCGCGGACGCCTCCCCGCAAGCCGGGAACGCCGTGCAGAAGGCCGACCAGCAAATGAACCAAGCCGGCAAGCAACTCGGCCAAGGCAAGCCCGGCGAGGCGAGCAACGAAATGCGGGACGCCGCCCGCTCACTGGAGCAGGCCGCCGACCAACTCGGCCAAGGGAAGCCCGGCGAGGGGAACGGCGAAGGCGGTAAAGGGAACGGCCAAAACCCCGGCGGCAACGCCGGCGGCCCCGGTGGCAAGCCGGACCTGCGCAACTTCCCGGCCGACATCGCCGCCCACAACGGCAAGGCGTGGGGCGAACTCCCCGGCGAAATCCGCACCAAGATCATCCAGCAAATGTCGGCGAGGTACGGCGAGGACTACGCCCGCAACATCAAACTGTATTTTGAGTCACTGGCCGAGCGGAAGTGATGCAGAAAGCCCATGGACGGCCGTCCATGGGCTTTGGTGATCGCCTTACTTCTTGGTCCCGCCGATCAGCGAGTCGTACACCTTCACGCCCTTCCAGTTGTCCTTGCCCTCGGCGATGAACTTCAAGTGGTCGGCGTGCGGCTCGTACTTCTTGTAGGACTCCTTGTCCTTGAAGATGATGTTCAGGGCCACGTCCCAGTCCTTGGCATTAGCCCCGCCGGCGAACTCCTCGCCCCGGACGCCGGCGCTGTAGTACTCGACCCCGTCCATCCCCTTCAGGTACTTGTCGCACGCGGCAATCAGCTTGGCCTTGGCTTCCGGCGACTTGTCTTTCAACTCGAAGTAAACCATGTGCCCGATTTTCGTCGTCTCGTCGGCGGCGGCCGGGTATGCGAACGCGAGAGACAGGGCGAGGGCTGGGAGAAGACGCTTCAACATGTGAGAGACTCCGGATGGGTAGAAATGATCAGAGGGCGAAAGCCCAGGGACGGCCGTCCCTGGGCTTTCCGGCGTCACATCACGTTGTACCGGGCCAGCGCCCCCAACTCCTGCTCGATGCGCAGGAGCTGGTTGTACTTGGCGATGCGGTCCGTCCGGCTCGCGGAGCCGGTCTTGATTTGGCCGGCGTTCGTGGCGACGGCGATGTCGGCAATGGTCACGTCTTCCGTCTCGCCGCTGCGGTGGCTGATGATCGTCGTGAACTTGTTGCGCTTGGCCAACTCGATGGCGTCCAACGTCTCCGTCAGGCTGCCGATCTGGTTCACCTTCACCAGGATGCTGTTGCCGCACTTCTTGGTGATGCCGTCTTGCAGACGCTTCACGTTGGTCACGTACAGGTCGTCGCCGACGAGTTGAATCTTGTCCCCGAGTTCGGCGGTCAGCTTCTGCCAGCCGTCCCAGTCGTCTTCGGAGAGGCCGTCTTCGACGGAGACGATCGGCCATTTGGCGCACAGGCCTTTCCAGAAGGCGATCATTTCGTCGGACGAGATCACCTTGCTCGGGTCGCTCTTGAAGAAGCAGTACCCGGTCTTGCCCTTGTGCTTGGCCTCTTCGAACAGTTCCGTGCAGGCGGCGTCCATGGCGAAGACGATGTCGTCCTTCAGCTTGTACCCGGCCTTCTCGACGGCCGTGGCGATGAAGCTCAGCGCCTCGTCCGCGGAGGCGAGGTTCGGGGCGAAGCCCCCCTCGTCCCCGACGGCCGTGTTCAGGTGCTTGTCGTGCAGAACCTTCTTGAGGGCGTGGAACACCTCGGCGCCCATGCGGAGGCCTTCCTTAAACGTCTTCGCCCCGACGGGCATAATCATGAACTCTTGGAAGTCCACGGTGCTGTCCGCGTGCTTGCCGCCGTTGATGATGTTCATCATCGGGACGGGCAGCACCTTGGCGTTGGTGCCGCCGAGGTAGCGGTACAGCGGCAGGCCGGCGACCTTGGCCGCCGCCTGGGCGACGGCCATCGACACGCCGAGGATGGCGTTCGCCCCGAGCTTGCTCTTGTTGGGGGTGCCGTCCAACTTAATCATCGCGGCGTCGATGCCGATTTGGTCGAACGGGTCCATGCCCTTGACGGCCGGGGCGATCAGCTTGTCCACGTTGTCAACGGCCTTCAGCGTGCCTTTGCCCAGATAGCGCTTCTTGTCCTCGTCCCGCAGTTCGGCGGCCTCGTGCGCCCCGGTGCTGGCCCCGCTGGGGACGGCCGCCCGGCCGGTCGTGCCACAGGCCAGCGTCACCTCGACCTCGACAGTCGGATTGCCGCGGCTGTCCAGGATTTCCAGGGCCTTGACGGTTTGAATCGATGCTTTGGTCATGTGCGAAGGGACCACCGTTTGGAAGTTCGCGGCCCCCTCGCCGAGAGGCGGCGCCGCCGTGTGTCTTCAATACGGTGTGGGATAGAAAACGTGCCCCGGAAATGCAAGAGACCCCGGCGGATCGGCCCGGCCTCGCCCGGAAAGGCTCGGCGTCGCGCGATCAACGGCCGGGGTCTCGGCCGGCGGAAAGTTCCCCGCCCGCGCCGCGTCGGGGGGGACGCTGCGGGGCGTTGGTGGGATCGGCGATGACATTGGGAAGGGGCGTCTCACCGTCGCCCGCGGCCCGTGCCACCCGCCGCTTTCCGGCCGGCCTTGGTCTTTGCTCCCAACCTATCGGCGGGCGTTTCCCCGGCTCTTCACAAATAAATGGGGACTTGCGGACCGCGGCCGGACCGTGGACAATCACTACCGGCCCATTCCCCGCGTCCGCCGGTTTTCCGCATGAGTTCCGCCGCACCGCACCGCATTAAGCGTGACCCGCCGACGATGGCGGACGTCGTCGTCACGGCTGTTAGCCCGCTGCTCATCATGGGCGTGGTCGGCAGCCTCGTGTTCTTCCTCGCGGAAGTCTTTTACGCGGGCAAGTACGAGGGCCGGCTGCTGTACACGCTGTTTTTCTTCGTGGTCGGGGCCGTGATGGTCGGCCGCGTCGCCGTGCGGGTGGACCGCTCGCGGGCGTGGGCCTACGGCGGCGTCCTGGCGGTGGCGACCGTCTTCGCCCTGCGGTCGTGGGTCGAGTTCCCGGAAGACCACCCCATGGCTTTGTTCAAGGACCTCATCAACATCACCCTCGTCGCCGTCGTCTGGTGGGCGAGCAACCGGCTCGTGTGGGACTGCACG
>JAYUGD010000286.1:0-2078 GCA_043767785.1 Zavarzinella sp.
GGCGCCCCGTTGGGGCTGAAAGCCAAAACGAACTCCGCGGCTCACTCTGCCATGCACAGATTCCCCGCCGGGACGACGACGGCCCTTCCGTCGCCCAACCGCACCAGATGGTTGCGCGGCCGCGAATTCCCCGCCACTTCGACGACGCCGCGCGCCCCGTGCGGCATCCGGCCGCGCGCCGATTCGCGGTAGTGCAGCACGACCCGTTGGCCCGGCTTGGGGTTGGAGAGCATAAGATTGGCGCCGCGGGGCGTCTACGGCCCGGACCCGATGACACGGAGCGCGCCCATGCGGTTCAATCAGAAAAGCGTTAATTGAACGTCGCGGGCCGCGTCATCGTGGAAGGCCGCCCCGCGGGCCGATGCGTCGAGAGCGAGCCGTATGTTCCGGGCAATGCATTCGGCAAAGCGGACAGGGACCGCATTGCCGATTTGAAGATGGATGTCCCGTTTGCTGTCCCCGTAGAATATCCAGTCGTCCGGGAACGTTTGCAGTCTGGCATATTCGCGGTGCGTGAACGACCGCAAGCGAGAAGCGGAAATCCGCCACAAGGTGACGTCCGCGTCCGGATTGCGGATGTATTTCTCCCGCGACCTGTCTTTAACCACACGCCCGGCCGTTACGTTGCCCTGCGCCCAACCCCACACCGTCGCGGTGTCGACGGCCGGGAACGGCTCGTCAAATGACCGAACGGGATGACCGTCGGACGCCGTCCGCGAGAACCGAACGGGCACCACTTCTTCGCCCGCCGGGAACCGGGCCCCCGTCGCGACGTGAACCGCACTTTTAAAGCCCCAAGCCGGTTCGTGGTTCGGCAACCGGACGGAGACATCTTGGGCCAAGTCGTACAAGAAAGGCCGAATCGAGGTCTCCCGCCCGGCTTGAGGCAGATGGTATCCGGCCGGCGGGGCGCCCCGGAAGCAGACGAACACGAAGCGCCGGCGGGTTTGGGGGGATCCGAAGCCGGAAACCCGGAAAATGTCATGCAGGACAGTATACCCCGCCTCCCGCAACTCGCCGGCGATCTGCTCCGCGAACGGCCGGGTCGTGCCGGGAAAAGTCATCGTCCGCAGGTTGAGGACGTTCTCAAGCACGATCACACGGGGCTGGGTTCGCCGCGCGAGGCGGACGACCTCTTTGTAGAGCAAGTTCCGTTCGTCGCCGTGGTCGCGGTTGCCGCCGAGGGAGAACCCTTGGCAGGGGAAGCCGGCCAACAGCACGTCGGGCGTTTCACGCAAGGCCGGTTCGTACGACCGGACGTCCGCGTGGGCCACCTGCCACGCCGGCCGGTTCCGGCGCAGGGTCTCGACACACCACGGGTCGATCTCGACGGCCGCCAAGTGACGGAACCCTTCGGCCTCGAAGCCCAAGTCCAGCCCGCCCGCCCCGGTAAACAGGCTGAAGACCGAGTAGGCCGATTGGCCCCGCGGTGCCCGCGCCAGCGACACCGACGCGTCGTCGGGATGCTCATTCGGCCTCATTCGTCTCCTCGGGCAACTCGACTCGGGCGGCGCGCATGAAGACCGGGTCGCCGCCGGCCCCCTTCATGCGATACGCCGAGAATCGGTGAACAGTCCCCTTCGTGGGGTTCTCGACAAAGTCGCCGGTCAGCGTGTTGGTCCGCAAATCGAACGCATAGCCCGTCAGCAATCTGTCGGTCTCAACCCGCTCCAGTTGACCGACAAGTTCCAACCGCGGATCTTCGATCGGCATCGCGGAAGGCAGAATAAGAGTTTTGTTCCCCGCCGTGCCCTCCGTCAGTGCGAACGGCGTCGGGGCGACGTACATCTTGCGGTCCCGGACAAGGATGTCGCCGTAGGAACCAAAGCCGCGAATGCTGCTGTTCTTATGAATGTAGCTCCGCCTCGCGTTCAAGAAATCGCCGTGACAAAGGATGAGGTCGGTGATGGGATAAGCGCCTCGCCCATCTTCCCAGCTCGGGTATCGGCCGAAGACATAAACCACCGTCCGCTCGTTGTGGGTACGAGTTCACGGCCTGAGTTGCTTGAAAACAAGGGGTTTTTGAACGCCAAAGCCAGTTTTATCACTGTTTTGGTGGTCTTATCTACTACCGAACC
>JAYUGD010000287.1:0-2073 GCA_043767785.1 Zavarzinella sp.
TCCATGCCGACGGCCGACGGGCCGTTCCGGTTGGAAATCCTCCGCACCCTCAGCCAAATCGAGTTCCACGCGAGTCGGCACCGCCTCGCGCGGGCCTACCTGCGCCAGGCGATCGCCTTGGCGCCCGGCGACGCGAACCTGCTCGAACTGTTCGCCCTGAACATCGAAGCCGACGGCTCGACGCGATTGAAGCGGGGGTTGAAGGCGGCCGGCCGGGCGTTGCGGATTGACCCCCGCGAGCCGCGTTTCGCGGCCCTGCTGGGCCGGATCGCGATGGCGATGGGCAAGCGGCGGCTGGCCCGCCGGGCCTTTCGCCGCGTCGCCAAGCTCAACCCGACCGCCGTGGACGTGCTGGGGACGGCCATGACCGGGTTCCTGCAACTCGGGTCGCCGCAGGAAGCCATGAAATTGTTGATGATGGCCCGCGTGGAAATGGAAAACTGCGTCGAGTTGCGAACCCTGTGGGACCGGCTGCGGTTCGAGTTGGGACGGGGCCGGCAACGCGACAACGCGGACGCGCCGGCCGTGCTGTCCTTCCCCGTCAATCGCGTCTCGACCGGGACGCGCCCGCCGGGCGAAGGGATTCTGCGGGCGGACCGCGGGTCGGCGACGGGTTCCCCGCACATCCTGCGGCGGATCAACCAAGGCCGTTGAGACTTACCACCTCGGCTTGAAGGATTCGTCCTTCGGCCGCTGGGCGATCAGCCCGGCGGCAATCTTGCTCAAACAACGGCACGCGCCGCGGTACGCGGCGACGTAGTCCCCGTCTTGACCGGCCTTGCCGGCCACTTCCATCTGCGATTTGAAGTTGGCCCAATCGACTTTCGCGCCCTTCGCCTCGGCGTGTTCCTTCAACTGTTTCGCGAAATTCATGGCCCGCGAGACGGCCCCGGCGTCGATGCGGACCGGGTATTGCCGGTACACGCTCGCCCGCGTGGGGGCCTCTTCCGGGACGGCCGGCTTGCTTTGCTCACGGCGGTGCCGGGTCACCAAGCCAACCATCCCCCCGATGATGGCCATCATCGACCCGGCGAAGAGCGGGTAGCCGATGCTTTGCAAACCGCTGACCATGCACGCGATGAACCCGACGGCCAGCAGCAACCCCAGCATCAGCACGGAAAGGGGCCACGGAACCAGCCGGTTGTACTTGGCGACGAGCTTGCCCGCGCCGTTGAAGAATGACGCGCCGGGCGCGGCCTTGCCGACCATCGAATCCCGCGCCGACCCGACGCGGACGAGGATCACGGTAATGTTGTCCGGCCCGCCCCGCAGGTTGGCGAGGTCGATGAGGAACTTGGCGGCCTCGTCCAACGGCATGACGCCGATCACCGCCCCGATTTCCTCGGGCGGGACCATGTTGCTCAGGCCGTCACTGCACAGGACGAACGTGTCCCCGTCCTCCAACGGGTACGGGCCTTCGATGTCCACCTGCACCAAGGGGTCCGGCCCGAGCGAGCGGACGATCACGTTTTTCTTGATGTCCCCGAGTTCCTCGGGGGGAATGCCGAGCCGCTTGGCCATCTCCCAAGCGTAGCTGTGGTCGTAGGTGAGTTGCTGAATCTGATTGTGCTTGACGCGGTAGGCCCGGCTGTCCCCGACGTGGGCGACCCACGCCCCTTCTTCCCGGATCACCAAGCCGGTGGCCGTCGTCCCCAGCCCCTTGAACTCCGGGTTGGACGTGCCGATGGCGTGAATGCCCGCGTTGGCCTCTTGGAACGCCAATCGGAGCGCGGCGGCCGGGCCATCGCGAGCGTGCTTCACATAGGTGAGTGGGATTTCTTGGACGGCTTTGGCCGAGGCCTTCTCGCCGACCGCGTGGCCCCCCATGCCGTCGGCCACGATGAACAGGTGGCCGACTTCCTGCCAGTGTTCCTGGTCGGTGGCCTTCTGCACGAAGAAATTGTCTTGGTTGTGGCTGCGCTTGGAGCCGACGTCCGTCTGCCCGGCGTGTTCGATCGACTTGAAGAAGGGCACGACTCCCCCTCCTTCGCGGGTGGGACGAGATCAATCCATCCATGATAAGCATCGGACGGGCGGAAAGAACAGTCAAGAACCCGTCGGCCTTTTCCGGGC
>JAYUGD010000288.1:0-2073 GCA_043767785.1 Zavarzinella sp.
GTCACCTTGTCACCTTGTCACCTTGTCATTGGTTTCCCCCCCGCCGCCGCCCATAGAATACCCCCAACATGTCTTGAGGGTATTTCCCATGCGTCACGCTCTTCTTTGGCTGCTGCTCATCGCCCCGCTTGCCGTCGCGGCCCCCGGGGCGAAGGATTCGCCCGTCCCCGCGGACGAGAGCCTCGGCCTCGTCCCGGCCGACGCCACCCTCGTCCTCCAGTTGAACGGGCACGAGAAGTTCAAGCAGCGCGTCAACAAGATGGTGGAGAACGCCCTGCCGGACCAGGCCAAGAAGATCGCCGCCCAACTCGACACGCTGATGGGCGAGGCCCTGAGCGGCCGCGACCTCAAGGCCATCCGCGGGGACGCCCGCATTTACTTCTGCGTGAGCGAACTGCAAAAGTTGCCGGACGCCGCGGACGTGACCCTCCTGTTGCCCATCAAGGACTACGACGACTTCAAGAAGACCTTCCTGATCGACGACGAGCGCAAGTCGATGCAGAAGGAAAAGGGCTTCGACACCGTGACGATCGAGGCGATGGTCTTCCACCTCGTCCCGGTGAAGGGGTACGTCGCCGTCGTCTCGAATGCGGACACCGCCAAGAAAATCTCGGAGGGCAAGGCCGGCGGCCTGGCGGCCCTGATGTCCCCGGACACGCTGCAAGGCTTCCTCGGGGCCGACCTGTCCGTGTTCGTGAACATGAAGCAGGTGAACGAGAAGTTCGGCGAGCAGATCAAGACCTACAAGGCGCTGGTCGGCACCGTCTTCAACGGCGGGGGCGGCCTCGGCATTCAGGGCATCAGCAAGGCGCAACTGGACGTCATCAAGGCGCTGATCGAGAACGTCTTCCAAATGGTCGAAGACGGCGCCGGCTTCGTGCTGGCCATCGACTCCCGGCCGGAGGGCGTGAACCTGCGGCTGATGGAACAGTTCGGCAAGGACACCCCGACCGCCAAACTCTTGCAGTCCGCCAAGCCGGACCAACTGGAAGAACTCGGCACGCTCCCCGGCGGGCAGGCCGGGTACTCCGCGTCCCGGCTGAATCTCAAGGGTTCTTCCGCGGCCGCCCTGTTCGGCGGCCTGCTGACCGGCGAGGACGAGGACGCCAAAGTGAAGGAGGCCATCGACAAGATCGCCAAGGAGATCGCCGGGTACGACCAAGGGCTGAACCTCTCGGCGAACAGTTCGCTGTACGGCGGGGCCCTGCAAATCACGGAGTCGAAGGACGCCGACAAGTTGCTCGCCGCCCAAGTGAAGCTGTTGAAGACGCTGACGACCACGTCCTCCTTCGCCAACGTGTCGTTGAAGGAGAAGCCGACGGTGCAGGAGAAGGCCGTGAAGGCCGGCCCGTTCGAGCTGACGAAAGTGGTGACCAAGTTCGACTTCGACAAGGCAGTCGCCAACCTGCCCGAAGAGACGCGCGAGATGACCAAAAACTCGATGAAGAAGGCCGTCGGCGGGGACGAGCTGACGACGTGGCTCGGGGCGGCGAACGGGAAATTCGTCACCGTCACCGCCAAGACGGCGGCCGCCGCCACGGCCCAAGTGGAGACGTACCTCGACGCCGGGAAGAGCATCGGCAAGGACGAGGCCTTCCAGTTCACGCGCAGGCAACTGCCGCGCGAGACCTCGTGGGTGATGCTCCTGGACGCCGCCCAGACCGCCCACGGCATGTTCGGCATGTTCAAGGACACCGCCGGCATGATCCCCGTCCCCGGCCTGCCGGGCAACCTGCCGGACTTGAAGGCCCCGACCGGCAAGCCGGCCTACATCGGCGTGGCGTTGGTGCTGAAACCGGAACACGGCAGCTTCGACCTGTTCGTGCCCGTGAAGGCCGTCGCCGCCATCCGCGACTACCTCGGGCCGTTTTTCAACAAGGACAATTGACTGAGGGGTTTTCGCCCCAACGGGGCGGGGGAAAATAGCCAGGGGCGGCTTCCGCCCCTGGTTGAGATCGTTACCCAATATTTCTTGGCCCCAACGGGGCGCCGGTCAATCATCCGGCGCCCCGTTGGGGCCAAAACCATTTCGCGTGGGCGCGTGTTCCAGGGGCGGAAGCCGCCCCTGGCTAT
>JAYUGD010000289.1:0-5974 GCA_043767785.1 Zavarzinella sp.
CCGGGGGGTGAGGTTGCCTTTCGCCGACACAGAGTCCCGAAGCCAACCATTCCCATTCCGAAGACCCGATTCCCAGATCGGACATGGCGGCCCAGGCGAAAATTCTTGCCCGAGCGGTCCCTCTTCAAAGACCCCTTCAAAGGCCCCTTTCGGCAGGGTTTAACACCCGAAAATGGCCTTCCGCACGGCGCGACCCGCGCCACCCCAACGCGCAACCGCGCCACGCGCCCGATTTGATACGATCTCTCGGGGCGCACGAACCTGCAAACGCGCACGCATCTTGCCTGTTTTTCGCGCGCAAACTAGTCCGCTTTGCTTCCCAAGTTTGCGCACGTGGGTCATATTCACGGTGTAAGTCGAACGTCGGTGTCGGGTGTCTCGCGTCGGGAGTAAGACAGCGGACGACGACCGCGGACGACCACTCAGGAAATGGAGAGGTTCCCATGTTGAGTTTGCGTAAGCTCGTGTTTGCGGGTGCGCTCTTGGCAGTGGCCCCGTTCGCGATTTCGGCCGAAGAGCCGAAACCGGCGATCAAGGTCGAGCCGAAGGCGATGCCGGTTGTCGTCCAACCGGCCGCCCCGGCCGTGATGGCGACGAACACAGGAAACTGTGCGACGCCGGCCCCGGCGGCCTGTGCCCCGGTCATGGTCAAGCGGACCGTGATGGTGCCGACCCAGGTCCAAGAGACCCGGACGGTGATGAAGCCGGTCCAGAAGACCGAAACGTACACGGCCAACCGGTACGAAACGGTCCAGGACCGCAAGTGGGTGGACGTCACCACCTACAAGACCGTCACCGAAACGGTGATGGAACCCCGGACGACCTGCTGCAAGGTCCCGGTGTGGGAAGACAAGTGCGTCACGGAATGCCGGAAGCGCATCGAGTGGGTGACGGAGTGCAAGGAAACTTGCCACTTGTCCTTCGTGAAGGAATGCAAGACCATCGGCGGCTGCGGCAGCGGCTGTAACACCGGGTGCGACACCGGGTGCGGCGGCGGCGGGATCTCCTTCAACGTGTGCAAGCCGACCTTGGTGCACGGGACGAAGGAAGTGTGCCGGCCGAAGTGCGTGACCGAACAGGTCCAAGTGATGAAGAAGGTGTGCACCTACCGCACCGAGACCAAGACCGAAATGGTCCCGGTCTGCAAGAAGCGGTGCATCCCCTGCGTCGAGAAGAAGGAAGTCGTCGAGTGCCGCAAGGTGTGCGTGCCGTACACCGCGACCCGGTGCGTGACGGTCTGCGAACCGGTGTGCGAAACGTACACGGTCTGCAAGATGGTCCCGACCATCGTTGAAGAAGCCGCCCCCGCCTGCGGGAACGGCTGCGGCAACGGGAACGCTTGCGGCAACGGGAACGGGAACGCTTGCGGCAACGGCAACGCTTGTGGCAACGGCCACGGCGACGCCTGCGGCAACGGCAACGCTTGTGGCAACAGCCACGGCGACGCCTGCGGCAGCAAGAGCTGCTTCGGTGGCCTCGGCCTGTTCAAGTGCTTCGGTGGCCTGTGCCACAAGAGCAACAACTGTGACACCGGCTGTGCCGCCCCGGCCCCGGTTTGTGCCGCCCCGGCCCCGACCTGTGCCGCCCCGAGCTGCGACAGCGGCCACAAGAGCTGTTTCAGCGGGTGCCACCTGCCGAAGCTGTCTTGCCCGACGCTCTGCCTGCCGAAGCTGCACTGCCCGAGCTTCAGCCTGCCGTCCTGCGGCTCCGGCTGCGGCTCGAGCTGCGGCGGCTGCAACTAAGTCGTGACGCTTCTCAGACTCTAACCATCTGAACCACGAGACCCCGCGGACGCAACCGCGGGGTCTCGGCGTTTCTAGTGACTTGGCGAGCGGGGGGCGTCAGCCCCTTGTCTTCATTATTTGAAGAGACGACAGGGGGCTGACGCCCCCCGCTCGCCAAGAAAGTCGCTCCAACGCGAAGACCACGACGGCGTACGGCGCCAAGCCCGCCAAGCCGACGCCCATGAATGTCCCCCACGAATTCACCGGCGACGCCAACGGCCACCACAGTAATGTTGGGATCGCCACGGCCGCCACGGGTTTCAGCCAGCCGCCCCGCAAGTAATCTCCCCACGGCAAATGCAACGGCTGCCGCGCGGCCCAGATTGTCCACACGTTCGCGGCCACGTTCGGGATCACGATTCCCCACACCAAGCCGACGAGGCCGAACGCCCGGCACAGGACGACGCTGAGGGCGACGTTCACCGCCGCTTCCAACAGGCACACGCGGGCGAACGCCTTCAGCCGACCCGTCCCGAACAGGATGCGGGCCGCGACGGACTGGGCCACCGCCAGCGACAGCGGCAAACTCAGGACCACGAGCGGGGCGTAGCAGATTTCCCCGTACATGGGGTCGCGCAGCCACAGGTTGAGAAACGCTTGGCCGAAGATCACCAAGCCGACTTGGACGGGCAGCATCAGGTACAGCACGAACCGCGTCGCCTTCACGAACATGGCGCCGATCTCGGCGTGCTTCCCGGCCGCGTCCAGCGAACTGACGGCCGGCGTGAGTGTGGTGATGGCTTGCCGGAGCAGCGATTTCGCCATGTCCACGAGCCGGGCGACGACGGCGAAGGCCGTCACCGGCCCCATGCCCAATACCGCCGCGACGATCAGCGGGCCGCTCTGGGCCGTGAGGCGCACGCCGATCATGGCGAGGAAGGCGTGCAGGCTGTACCCGCGGATTTCGCGGAACGACGCCCGGTTCACGGCCCGCCGCCGGAAGCGCACCTCGGGCAGAAACCGCCGGCACAGCACGGCGCACGCGCCGTGTTCCACGAGGTTGGCGGCCGTGACGACCACCCCGATTTCCCAAAGGGAGCCGCCGTTTTCGACGACGAGAATAAACCCGACAGTGCGCCCCGCCAGCACGACGAGCCGGACGAGGCTCTTGGACCCGTACCGCTCCAGCCCGTCCAGCATCGCCGGGAACACGCTCAACGGCAGCGTGGCCGCGAGGTTCCCGAGCATCAGCAGCCCGAAGGCGATCGCCTCGGCGCGCGGCACGCCGCCGGACTCCATGCCGGCCACACTCAACGGGATGACCGCCCCGCCGACGAGTAACACGCCCGCGGCCAGCCCCCAGAAGAGGAACCACGTCGTGGACAGCAAGCCGGAAAGTCGGTCCGCTTCCCCGGTCCGCCGGAACTTGGCGACGTAGCGCACCACGCAGGCCGCAATGCCGAGATCGAAGAGGGTGAGGTACGCCAGCAGCGACTCGACGAACGCCCACACGCCGTAGGGGCCGTCCCCCAGCTTGCGGATCATGTACGGCGTCATGAAGAAGCTGACGAGCATGACGGCGGCGAACGCCAGCCAATTGCTGACGGCGCTGAGGAGCAGGCGGTGACGGGCGGGGGTGTGCATTAGCGTCGGCTCCCGTCGCTATCAAGTCTTGTTAGCCGCGACGCGGAGGCTTTGCGCAGCGGAGCGCGTCCCCCGGCCGTCGCAGGAATGAATAGGCTGCCGACACGGGTGATCGTCGTGGGACGCGCTCCGCTGCGCAAAGCCTTCGCGTCGCGGCTAACAAGAAAGTCCGGGGTGTTCATAGGCCCGCCACCCTACCACGCCTCCCCAAATTCAACCACCCGACTTCGGGCCGATTACTGTACGCCTGTCCCCATCCCCTTGCCGTCGGGCCGGGAATTGTCCAAACTCTCAGCGTCCCGTCTCGTCGGAACCTGTTAGACCCATCTCCCGATTTTCTCACGGTGAACTGCCATGACTGCAATGCGTCGTCTCATGTGGGGCCTCCCCGTCCTCGGGGCCTTGGCCGCCGGCACCATTCTCATGACCCAGCGGGGCGAATCCGCCCCGGCGGTTGTCGCCGAAAAGGACGGCAAGGTCGCCAAGTTGGCCGACTTGAAGCCGGCCGTCAGTTTGCCGGTTTCCCAAGTCATTCTGTTCAACAGCGGCGTCGGCCACTTTACCCGGTCCGGCGAGATCGACGGCGACGCCCGCGTCGATTTGACGTTCCCCGAGCAGGACATCAATGACCTCATCAAGTCGATGACGCTCATCGACACGTCCAAGACCGGCCGCGTCTCCTCGGTGACGTATGACTCGCACGACCCGATCGACCGCACGCTGCGGTCGTTCGCCATCAACCTGAACAACAACCCGAGCTTCTCCAATATTCTCACGCAGGCCCGCGGCGAAGCCGTGGAAGTGACGTTGGTGAATACGGCGAATCAACCCGGCAGCCTGACCGGGAAGATCATTGGCGTCGAGAAGCAGAAGGTGACGACGAAAGAGGGCGTCCAAGAAGTCGAAGTGCTGAACCTGTGGTGCGCCGAGGGGGTGCGGGCCGTCCGCATGAACGAACTGCAGAAGCTGCGGTTCTCCAACCCGGTCATTGAGAACGAAATGCGCCGGGCCTTGGAGACGCTGTCGCTGTCCCATGACTCGCAGAAGAAGGCCGTCAGCCTGAATTTCGCCGGGGAAGGCAAACGGAAAGTCGAAGTTGGGTACGTGATCGAGAACCCGATCTGGAAGACGAGCTACCGGCTGGTGCTGGATAAAGAAGGCAAGCCGTTTCTGCAAGGGTGGGCCGTCGTGGAGAACCCGACCGATGAAGACTGGACGGGGGTGACGATGGCACTCGTGTCCGGCCGGCCGATCTCGTTCAAGATGGACTTGTACAACCCGCTGTACGTCGGCCGGCCGACCGTCGAGCCGGAACTATTCGCCTCCCTCCGCCCGCCGACCTACGACGGCGCGCTGGCCCGGAAAAAGAACCTCAACGACAATTTGGCGGACCGGGACGCGGCCGGGATGCCGCCGCCGGCGCCGATGGCCGGCGCCGCGCCGGGCGGGTTCGGCGGCGGCCCCGGCCGCGGCGACGGCAAGATGGACAAGGCGAAGGAAGAAGCGAAGAGATACTCGGGCGAAGTCCACGAACGGCTCGCCGCCCGCATGGACCTCGGGGCCAGCGTGCAGACCGCCGCGACCGCCTCGGCCTTGGGCGACTACCACCAATATGTGATCGACCAGCCCGTACACTTGGGCCGGCAGAAGTCCGCGCTGCTGTCCATCGTCAACAAGCAAGTCGAGGGCAAGCGCGTCAGCATCTACAACCCCGGCGTGCAGGCCAAGCACCCACTCTTGGGGTTGAAGTTCAAGAACACGACCGGCATGCCGCTCTCCCAAGGCCCGATCACTGTGATCGAAGGGTCCACTTACGCCGGCGACACCCGCGTCCTTGACCTGCAACCCGATGAAGAGCGCTTGGTCAGCTACGCCATCGACCTCGGCACGGAAGTGGCGGCGAAGAACGGCAACAGCACGTCGCAGATCACGAAGGTGAAGGCCGTGAAGGGCCTGGTGTACACCAACACGCTGCTCCGCGAGGAGAAGACCTACGACATCGCCAACCGCTCCACGACTGACCGCACCGTCCTGATCGAACACCCGAACCGCAAGGGCCTCGGCTTCAAGTTCGTCGGTAAGAACGTCCCGGCCGAAGAGGCCGCCGACGTGTACCGCTTCCAAGTGGACGTGGCCTCCAAGAAGGACACCAGCTACTCGGTGATTGAAGAGCGGGAAATCGCGACCGCCGTGCAGTTGACCAACCAAGCCGACGACCAGATCCGCTTCTTCATCAACCTGAAGGAGGCCCCGGCGGCGTTGAAGGCCCAACTGCAAGAAGCGCTGAAGATGAAAGCCGGCTGGGACACCCTGCGGCAAGACATCCAAAACGCCGACCGCCGCATCCAGACGATCACCGTGGACCAGAAGCGCCTGCGCGACAACCTGCGCGAGACGCCGAAGGAGTCGCCGCTGTTCACCCGCTACCTGACGACCTTGGAGAACCAAGAAAAAGAAATGGACGAGTTGCAGGTGAAGCTGAAGAAACTGCACGGCGACGAAGCCACGGTGCGGACCAAGTACGACACCTATCTGGCGAATCTGTCGGCTGAATAAGGCAGAAGAGAATGAACCGCCAAGGCGCCACGACGCCAAGGAAAACCATT
>JAYUGD010000290.1:0-5971 GCA_043767785.1 Zavarzinella sp.
CGTGCGTTTCGAGGATCGTGCCGGTCTGCCGCTCCAAGGTCGCCAAGAGGACATTGTAGTTCACCAGCGCCCGGGCCTCGGACGTGATCGCGTTGCCCCAGTCGTTCAGGGCTTGCAGGACGCTCAGGTAAATGCCCCGGCCGGCCCGCTGCTCTTCGATCTGGACGAGCAGGTTCGTCAGGGCCGCGGCCCGCGTCTCGCGGTAGGCCAAGTACTGCTCGTAACTGTTCTCCAGGCCGCGGACCGTGACCGCCAAGTCGTGGGCGGCGGAGTGCAGTTGCTGGTCGAGGTTCGCCTTGTCCCGAAGGATGATGAGGTCTTGCTCGCGGACTCTGGCCCGGCCCTCGCGGAGGCCGAGGGGGACGGAGAAATTCACCCCGAGGGACCAGTCCGTGTACTGGCCCGTCGATTCGGAGGCGACGCGGTTATTCTCCGGCGGCACCCGGCCGGACAGTCCGTTCCAGCGGTACGACCCCGTCGCGTCCAGTCGGGGCAGTGCGGCGTTCTCCGCTTGGATGCGCCGCTGGCCGTCCGCTTCGAGGACGAGTTTGAGTTCGATCACGTCCGGCCGCCGTTGCTCGGCGAAGCGGAGCAGCTTCTCCCACTCGGGCTTGAACCGCGAGTTGGCCGGGGCCGACACCGGGACGATGCGCCGGCCGTCGGACGCGGGCAGGCCGAGGACGTTCCGCACGGCGCCTTCGCGGGCCAGCACGTCGGCCTTGGCGGCGACCAAGGCGGCCTTGAACTGGTTGAGCGTCACCTTCGCTTGGGCCACGTTGCGGATGTCCCCAATCCCGGCCTGCTGGCGGGCTTCTTCCCGCTTGAACCCCTCGGTGGACTGCTCGAACTGGATGTCGGCCGCCCACGCGGCGAGGCGGGAGAAGACCAAGTTCCAGTACGCCTCGACGGTCCCGCGGACGAGTTCCTGGGTCGCGTCTTTGAACTGGAAGTACGACCGCTCCGTGTCGATGCGGGCGATCACGATGGGGGAGACGTTGAACAGGAACCCGCCGCCTTGGAGCAGCGGTTGCGTGTAACTCAGTTCGCCAGCCCGCGTATTGAACGGGTTCAGCCCGCCGGGACTGTCTTGGCTTGTCCGGTCGTTGGTGAGATTAAACGCGGTCGTCCCGCCGAGCGGGTTCAGCCGGCTCAACCCGACGGCGGTGCGGAAAGTGTCCACGCGCGGGCCGACGATCTCGGGCTTAAACGGCGGAACTTGTGAGACGCCGAGTCGCGGCGTCTCGGAGCGGGCATTCGTCTGACTGGCGGTGAGCGTCGGGTCGAAGCGGGCCTGCGCCTGGTCGATGGCCGTCGTGGCGATGGCGGCGTCGTAGATCGACCGGCCGCTGTTCGACGCCGACAGGCCGTTGAACACGCGGATCGCCTTGGCGTTCTCCAGCGTGATGCGGACGGCGTCGTTGAGCGACAGGTTGAACGGCTCGGCGACCGGCGAGTCTTCCGCGACGGTGACCGGCGGCGGCACGGTCGGGATCGGGGCGGCCGGCAGGGAGAGCGGGTCGCGGGCTTGGATGTCCCGGACGTCGTGTTGCCACCCGGCTTCGACGACTTGGGCGAAGTTGGCCGTGCAGCCCGCGGAGGCGCACAGCAGAAGCCCGGCGAGGGCGCGCATCGTCTTCGGGGCGGCCGCGGCCGGCAAGCGCATCACTGGTCCCCTTCCAGCCGGGAGCGCTGGTGCAAGGTCTCGGCGGCGAGGGCGATGTCCGGCGTGTCCACGACGACCTCGCCGTCCACGAGGACGATCGCCCGGTCGGCCTGACGGGCCACTTCCAAGTCGTGCGTGACGAGGATGACCGTCAGCCCCTCGGTCTTGTTCAATTGCCGGAAGAAGGCCATGATCTCCCGGCTGGTTCGCGTGTCCAAGTTCCCGGTCGGCTCGTCGCACAATAGGATCGGCGGCCGGTTCACCAAGGCCCGGGCGATGGCCACGCGCTGCTGCTGCCCGCCGGACAACTGGTTCGGCTTGTGGTCCATGCGGTCCGCGAGGCCGACGAGGGCGAGGACTTCTTTCGCCCGCGCCCGCCGCTGCCGGCGGCTCATGTCCGGGTCGTACAGCATCGGCATCTCGACGTTGTCCAAGGCCGTCGTCCGGGACAGTAGGTTGAAGTTCTGAAAGACGAACCCGATCCGCTTGTTCCGCAGCCGGGCGAGGGCGTCGCGGGACATGCCGCCGACATCGACGCCGTCCAAGCGGTACGTCCCCCGCGTCGGCCGGTCGAGGCACCCGAGCGTGTTCATGAGGGTCGATTTCCCGGACCCGGACGGGCCGATCAGCGCCAAGAACTCCCCCCGCTCGATGTCCAAGGACACGCCGGCCAAGGCGTGGACTTTTACCTCGCCGAGGTCATACGTTTTGCCGAGGTCCCGTAGTTCGATGAGCGCCATAGCGGCCGACGGCCCCCCTCTGATCGTCATAGATCGTATATTCCGCCCCGCTTCCATGAGTTTTTCGCCGAGCGGGGCGAAAAGATTGGCGCGATTTTTGGGAAGATCGTGAGATGATGACCGGAGATTTGTTCGCGACTCTTTCGTCGCAATCGCTTGATTTGTAGTGTTTTACAGAGCGGGATACGAGAGTCGAACTCGTCTCACAGCCTTGGGAAGGCTGGGCACAACCGATATACCAATCCCGCACGCCGAGTATCTTAGAGGGACGCCCGGCGGCGGCAACGGTTCGCGCGGCTACTTGGCCAATTTCACGCTCGGGACGGCGTCGCCCTTGGCTTCCTTCATCGCCCACTTGAGGCCGCCGACCAAGTGTTCTTGGTAGCGGGGGTCTTTCCACACTTCCTTCCGGTGGCCGAGCGACGTGTAGAACGTCCGGCCCTTCTCCGCCTCTTGGCACCACGAGATCGCGTAGTCCTTGTCAACCCGCTTGCCCTTGCTCACGTCGATGGACGAGTTGTCCACCGAGAGGATGACGTGCAGTTTCTCGCGGCTGTACGGCTCGGCGCGGAACTGGTAAATCTCGTCCGTGATCTCGTCGCCGGTCTTGAAGCCCTTGCCGGCGGCGTGGTCGGCGTCTTCCACCTTGACCTTGATCTTCTGGTGCCACGGGTGGCCGTCAAAATAGGCGCCGATCAGGTCGCCGTAGAGCGCGTTGTTCGGGCGGTCCTTGTTGGGGTACAGCGTGTCCGACCCGCAGTGGACGCCGGCGACGGCCCCGCCGGCCTTCACCCACGCGACCAAGTCGGCGACTTCGTCGTTCGTCAGCGGGTTGCCGGTCGTGAAGAACAGCACGCAATCGAAATTCTTCAGCGTGTCCTTGTTCACCCGCCCGCAGTTCTCCTTCTCCACGGCCACGCCGGTCGTCTTGCGGAAGGTCTCGGCGTACTTGGCGAAGTCCTTGGACTCCGGGTCGCGGGTGTAGCGGTAGCAGGTCACGTCGAAGCCGTTCTTCGGCCCGATGTCCTTCAAAATCTGCTCGGACAGGCCGACGGAGTCGTGGACGAACCCGCCGGAGTCGGTGACGAGCAGCAGCTTCTTGTTCTCGGCGAACGAGCCGTTGACGGCGAGGACGACGGCCGCGCAGGCCAGCATCCGGGAGAGGAGAGACATCCGGGGAACCTCCGAAATCATGGTGAACAGACTAGGGGACAAGATACAGAGTGAGCGCCTGTTCGGCGGTGACGGGCCGGCCGTGTTCGTCTTTGAAGACGGCCCGCACGGTGACGGCCACGGGCGTCAACTCCTTGACGGCTCCCTTGGGCTTGAAGACGAGGCGGCCCGCTTCCAGCTTGTCGGCCACCGTCACCTTTTCGCAGAGGACACTCTCGGTGTGGAACTCGGCCGAGACTTCCACGGGGCCGGCGAGGCCGATGCCGCGGCGCACGGTGAACGCCACGGCGACTTGGCCGGCGGGACTCAGCCGGGCGGTGACGTTGTCGAGTTTCAGGCTCAGGCGTTCCGGCTCGACGACGGCGATGATCTGGTCGTTCTGCTCGCGCGAAGAGTAGTTGACGACGTGTTCGCTGCCGTCAATGTCCTTCACGGTGGCCGTCCCCATGACGCAGGCGCGGGCCGTGCGGCCGGTCTCCATCCACGGCGGGAATGTCAGCGGGTACTCGAACTCGCTCTTGTCGCCGGGGACGGTGATCTTCGGGCCGGTCACGCCCTGCAAGTGCCGGGCTTGGTTGTCGGCCATGTCGATCTCGATGGGGCCGGCGAAGCCCTTGCGGTCGATGCGGAACTTGCGGACGTACACGGTGCCGCGGGCGATCAGCTTCAACTCGTAGTCCCCGGCGATCTTGAACGGCGTCGGCACGGCGACCATCAGGCGAAGACTGTTCACGTCCGGCGAATCCTTCCACGTCGCCCGGCGCACAATGGTCGGGAAGGACGTGAACGGCGCTTTCGGGAATTGGGCCGTCCCGGTGATCGTGACGGCGGCCGGGGCGATGGTCGCCGTGGCCGCGCTTTGAAGTGGAACGTCGATGGCGGTCTGGCCGGGGGCGAAGACGACTTCCTTGGGAAGTGTGATGCCGGCGGGCAGGCCGTCAAACGTTACTTTCACCGGAGCGGTGAACGTCCCCTTGCGGACGAGCGAAAGTTTCAGCGGCGCGTTCGCCCCGCGGACGATGTTGAGGACCGGGACGGCGAACGTGAGGTCGAAGTCGGGCGCCGGCGTGGTGACGCGGAGGCGGTAGCCGAAGTTCGGCCCGCCACGGCTGGCGAACTGGTCGGCCACGGTGACGAAGTACAGCCCGTCGGCCGGCGGCGTCCACTTCACCGTCGGGTCCAACTGGTCCCCGGCCCCGCCCTCGGCGGCCGCCAATTCCTTGCCGGCCGCGTCCGTGAGCGTCAGTTTTCCGAGCAGGGAGGAGCCGAGGCTTCGGGCCTTCAACTCGATGTCCAACGGCTGATCCTTCTTGGCGATGACCGACCAGCGGTCCGTGTGTCCGGCCTTGCTCAACGTGCCGCTGCCGACGCCCGGAACGGGCAGCACGTTGCCGCGCACCGGGTCGGGGTTCTCGGTGGCCATCACGGCGGGGGTTGGGTCGGCTGTCGGCGGTTGGTCAGTAAGTGTCAGCCGGTAGACGAACGACGGGCCGCCGTCGCCGCGCGTGTCGGTGATCGAGAGCGTGTGGACGCCGGCGACTTTGGCCGTCACGGAGACTTTCGGGTCACGGCCCCCCTTGTAGAACGCCTCGGCCGCCACGACGCCGCTCGGGTCACGCAGGGTGATCTTGGCTTCCAACGGCGACCCGAAGCGGCCGGCGTCCACGGTGGCGAACAGCGTCTGGCCGGCTTGAAGTTTCACGGCCCACGCATCTACGTCCTCACGCGGGAAGACGCGGCCGTTGACCGTCACCGGGACGGTCACTTCATGGGCCGGCTCGTCGCCGTCCGCTTCCGCTTCCACGATTTCGGGCAGCGTGCCGACGACGAATTTCAGCGGGGCCGTCCACCCGTGCGACGTGCGCAGGAACACGAGACGGTCGCCCGGCTCGGCGGTCGCGGCGATGGTCGCTTGTGCCGCCATCGCCCGGGGGTAGTTCTCTTGCTTCTGCGAGTCGGCGAGTTCCAGCAGTGGCCCCTCGAACCACGGACTCGTCGTGCGGCGCACGGTCTTGGGAACCGTGACGCCCGGCCCGGTCATCTCGACGTGGCACTCTTGATTCAGGTTCAACCCGGCCGCGTGGAAGGGGACGGTCGTGCCGCGCTGGCCCCCGGCGGGGAACAGGTGCGTGGCGACGGGCGCGTCGGCACGGAGCGCGGAAGCCGCGAGGAACAACAGGCACGGGACAAGTCGGTTCATGAGGCGGGTCGCAAAGGTTCTCGAATCACCGCCGCGAGGCGGTCTTGTTGGAGTTCCGCCTTCAGGCGGTCTTGGAACACCCGCCCCCAAGGCCCAGAAGGAGCGGAGTCTTCGACGCTCCGACCCCTTGGGCGAGAGGTCGTCACCCCGCGAAGGCCGGCCGTTTACCTCACCCCCTAACCCCCCCTCCGAAGC
>JAYUGD010000291.1:0-5962 GCA_043767785.1 Zavarzinella sp.
AATGCTCTAGCGCCTGGAGGAACCCCCCGCGTCAGTGCGCCGCGAACCCAGTCTTCGAGGTTCGCGGCATGGGTGACGCCTCTCGCCCATTGGGTCGGGCTTCGAAGACTCGCCCTCCGGCCGTCGCGCGTCCTCCAGTCGCTAACTTCTGGCTCGCCTTCCTCGCTGCGCTCGGGTCACTTCATCACCCGCATCAACGGCTCCAGCACCATCCCCAGACTCCCCGACAACTGCGCCCCGGCCAGGCCGGCGGCGGGGACGATGTACGTCATGAATGACCCAATAAAGCCGCCGTCGAGGGAGAACTTGCCGGGGGTGGTCTTCATCACGCGGCTGATGACTTCCTCGCGGTTCATCTCGATCAGCACGTACAGCACGCCGGCCAAGCCGACGGCGCTCAGGGCGATCAGGCCGATGAGCAGCAGTTTCTCCGGGTGGAACGGGTAGCTCGTCGCGGCCAGCAATAACAGCGACGACGTGACGACGGCGGCCCACACCAGGTTCCGCAGTTGGATGAAGAACTGCGACACGTACACCACGACTTGCGTGGCGGCCACGGATTCGGCGAGGTTCAGCCATTCGGGGGTCGGCGTCTCGGTCTTCTTCGGGTCGCGCGTCTCGCCGCCGAAGGCCTCGTCCACGTCCAGGCTCTTGCCGTAGGGCGTGATGACGCGCAGGCAGCTTCCCGCGGCCGTCGTCAGCAATTGCCGGGCCTGGCGCTCGGCCCGGACCATGTCGCGGCGGCTAGTGCCGTGCGTCAGGTGCTTGGCCAGCACGCCGTCCAACTCCATCGACACCGGCCCCAAGTCGCGCAAGGATTGCGGGCCGTCCGGGTCGGCCTGGGCGGTCTCGACCATGCGGCGAAGTTGGTGGGCCGGGTACTGTAAGTGGACCAGTTGCGGCTTCTGCGTGGTCAGATACTTGCCGAACACCTCGGCCACCTTGGCCGGCAGTTTGCCGAACGCCCGCATCGTGGGGAGCGCGGCGACCGTGGCCAACAGCCCTTTGACGTGCTGCCACATGAAATACAGCCGGATTAAGGTCGTGGCCGACAGCAGGAACAGGGCGGCGAACCCGGCGAAGAACAGCGCGTCCCACGCCCAGCCTTCCACGGTCGGCAGGGCCTGCATCCACACGGCCACGAAGTACCCGCCCAGAATGATCGTCGCCCCGGCGATGGCCGGCCCGTGCTTCAGGGCGACGGCCTCGTGGCCCACCTCGTCCCGCAGGGCGTCGTCGGCCCGGCAGACGGCCGCGAACGGGTCCTCGTCCGGGTACGGGTTCGGGACGTGGTAGCGCTCCTCGATGTGGCCGCGCTTCAACTGGAAGAACGCCCAGCACCCGAAGGCCACGCTCACGAACGCCAGCGGCACGAACGGCGACATGCCGGACGCCAAGTCCGTCGCCCGCAGGAAGAACAGCACCCGCCCGGTGAAGTCGCGGGCGAAGGCGAACCGGCCGACGAACACGGCCGCCGCCGCGAACACCAGCCCGATGACGAGGGCGTTCAGCCCGACCCACGTCACGACCTCGCCGCGCGTGACCGGCGGGCCGGCCCGCAGGACGGCCGAGTCGCCCGGCAGCGCCTGGCCGCGGATCAATCGCCCGAGGCCGCGGCGGATCAGCGGCTTCACCATCCCGGCGGCCAACAGGGCCGCCGCCAACAGCGTGACGGCCAACAGCCCGGTGCTCCACCACGACTCCCACCGCCGCACCTCGGCGTGCGTCCACACGGCGCAGATCACCGGGGCCGACAGGATGACCTGCCCGCCGAGGATGATGTTCCGGTACGCCAAGTCCGGCAGCTTCAGCTTCGTCCCGCCGCGCCAGAACAGCCGGGCGTACGGGTTGGCCCACGCCTGCCAGATCAGCAGGCCCCACACGACGGCCAGCGCGAGGCCGACCGGCAGCATGGCGCCGGGGTAGTCGATGCCGGACATCTCGATGCTCGTCCGCTCGGCGTCCGAATGCTTCCGGTGGGCGACGGCGTTGGTCTTGTCCTCGTAGGCCGTGTACAGGTGCAGCGGCACCAGCGTCCCGTTCGGGGCCACCATGCTGATCCACACCGGCGGCCGGTCGTCGGCGACGCCCGGCGTGTCGGCCTCTTGCAGGGCGAACGCCGGCGCCCGGTACTCCAACAAGGCGCTGTCCACGCCGAGGTGCATGAGCGTCGCGTTGTAGTACCCCTGCGCGCCGACGCTCGGGAACAGCACGCGGTCGGACGCTTCCCCGTTCACCCACCGCTGGTTCCGCGGCATCAGCGGGTACGTGGACCCGACGATCACGCCGCGGCAGTGGAACCGGTAGTCCGGGTGGCTGAACAGCAGGTCCCCCCCGGTGAGGAAAATGCGCACGTCCGGGCAGTACTCGCGGATCAACCGGATCAGGAACAGCTTGTCCCGCGTGTCCGTGGCGACGATGCCGACGTACCGGCAGTTCTCCCGCGCGATGGTGGCCATGATGTTGGACAGCACGCGGCCGTTGACGGCCGTCGTCGTGGACCCGCCTTGGGCCGGCACCCCCTCGTTCGGGGCTTGGTCGTCCACGATGGGGACGGTCAGCGGGTCGTCGGTCGAGAGGCCGGCCTTCTCGTCCTTCTTCTTGAAGGCCAGCGTGGACTCGGCCTTGATGCGCGAGACGTGCATGGGGAACGGCAGGACGATGACTTGGTCGTTCCGCATGCCGGCGACGGTCTTGCCGAACCCGGTGTTCGATTCCGTGAGCAGCGCCACCTTGCCGGGCAGCAGCGTCAGGTCGGATCCGATCGGGTCGGTGCTGCTGGTGCCGTCCCGTCGCGTCAGGTAGCGCAGCATTCCGTTGAGGGTGATCTTCGTCGGGATGATGGTGGACGAAAACTCCACGCCGTCCGGCTTCCAGTCCGGGAAGTTAGACTTGTTGGCCTCGTACCCGAAGAAGTCCTTGGCGCGCACGGCCGAGGCGTTCCCGGTGATGATCGAGAACTTGTAGTCCGGGTGGCTGGCGAAGTAGTACGGGGACTTGGAGAGTGTCCACCAGTCCCCCATCACGAACTGCAGCGAGGTTTGCGACCCGGAGAAGTACGGGCCAATCACCCGCACCGGCTCACTCTCCGGGTGGCCCACGTCGGCCATGATGCGCAGCGCCTTGTGGAACGCCTGCTTGTGGACGCCGGTCATCGGCGTCTCGCCGACGAGGAAGACGACGCACAGCCCCGGCCGGGCGACGCCCTTCGCCTTGTCCGGCCCGTGCCGGAGGAGCAGCACGCCGGGGTTGGTCTCCCGCAGGTTGGTCGGCTTGTCGGCCGGCTTCGCCTTGTCGTCGTCCCCCTTGGCGTCCTTGGGCTTCGCCTTGCGGTCGAGTTCCCACGGCAGCCAGCACCGGTCGAGGATGTAGCCGTCCTTCTTTTCGATGGCCCGCTGGATGGAGTCCACGGCCTGGTCGAAGGCGTGGGCGTGCGGGGAGTCGATCGGGTCCGGGACGGTGGCGATCAGGAATTCCGTGTCGTACCCGTGGATGCGCCGCTTGAGTTCCTCTTCCGGGGATAGTGTGTGGTCGTGCGTCTTGTGGAAGTCGAAGACGGGCTTCAGTGGGTTGTCGGCCGTGACGCGCGACGGCGGCTCGGCCTCGCGCTTGTCCTCCGGCTTCTTGGGCGCGATCACCGGGGCGACGGCGAACACGCCGAGCAGCCCCGTGAGCATCAGCCACGGCAGCGGGGCGGAGGAAGAGGGGGCCTTGGCCGGTTTCTCGTTGTCGGGCACGGTGCGTCCTTGCAGCGGCGGGCGTCGTCAAAGGGGGAGTGTAACTTGGACGGGCGAACCGGGGCAAGGGGAGTTTGACGCACCGACAGGATCGCGCTGGCCGCGAAAAGCAACCTCACCCCCCGGCCCCCTCTCCGCGGCGGAGGGGGCGCAAGTGGGCGACAGCCTTCTTGGGTTTGGTTTGGTCCCCCCTCTCCGCGGCGGAGAGGGGGTTAGGGGGTGAGGTTGCCTTTTGGCCGCCCCCCCGAAACCCGAAAACCGCCGGCCAAAACTCACCTCTGAAAACTCCCCTCCATAGAACAAGTCCACCCTGTTCGTTTTTCCTTGGGAGAGTCATCCATGTTGATCGGGAACCCGCGGCGCTGGACGGCCCTGTTGGCGGTCGTTTTCGCGAGCGTCACGGCGGCCGCGGACAAGAAGCCGGCCACCATCAAGATCCTGTTGCCGGACACGAACAAGGTGTCCCTCAAGGTCGAGGGCAAGGACCTGGAGGGCAACGACAAGGTGAAGGACCACCAGCGCGTGCTGGTGACGCCGGACCTCGAACCCGGCAAGACCTACACGTACAAGATCGAAGCGACCATCGAGCCGAACAACTACACGAAGATCGTCCGCACGCGCGAGATCACCTTCAAGGCCGGGGACGAGGTCACGCTGGACATCCGCAAGAAGGACGACGCGATCAAGGACAACGTCCTCATCCGCTGGGTGCCGACTCCCAAGGTCGTCGTCGAGGACATGGCCAAGCTGGCCGAAGTCACCAAAGACGACAAGGTGCTGGACCCCGGCTGCGGAGACGCCGTCATGATCATCACCACCATCAAGGGCTTCAACGCCAAGGCCGGCGTCGGCATCGACATCGACCCGAAGAAGGTGGAAGAGGCCAAGGCGGCCGTCAAGAGCGCCAAGATGGAAGACAAGATTCTGATCAAAGAGGGCAACGCCCTGGAACTGACGGAAAAGGACTTGGAAGGCGTCACCGTCGTCATGCTGTACATGGGCGACGAACTCAACATCCGGCTGCGGCCGACCCTGTTCAAGTACCTCAAGCCGGGCGCGCGCGTCGTGTCGCACCGCTTCATGATGGGCGACTGGAAGCCGAACAAGACGATCACCGTCACCCGCGAGGGGGACTACGGCGTCGAAGACTTCGAGTTGCACGTCTGGAAGATCACCGGCAAGGAAGCGGCCGGCGAGTTCGAGAAGAAGTAAGAAAAAATTCATTCACCACAAAGGCACAAAGATCACACGAAGACGCACAAAGAAGAAATGACTGATTTTCCTCTGTGCGTCTTTGTGTGACCTTTGTGCCTTTGTGGTTAACTGTCTTAATTACCACTCACCACGGAGAATCCCCCATGCTGAAGCGTTTGTGTCTCGCCGCCCTCGTCGTCGCGGCGCTGCCGTTGGCGGCGGCGGCCCAGAAGAAGCCGGCCACCATTAAGGTGCAGGTGCCGGACAAGCCGACGCGGACGGAAATCACCATCGAAGGCAAGAAGATGGAGGAGCCGTCCGCCCTCAAGGACGCCACCCGCGTGTTCACCACGACGGACTTGGAGGCGGACAAGTCGTACGCCTACAAGATCGAGGCGGTCATCATCCCGAACAACTACACCAAGATTTTCCGCACCCGCGAGGTGACGTTCAAGGCCGGCGAGACCGTGACCGTGGACATGCGCGTCGAGGACAAGAAGGTGGACAAGATCGAAGTCCGCTGGGTCCCGACGCCGGAAGACATCGTGGACAAGATGTGTGAGATGGCCAAAGTCACCGAGAAGGACGTGGTCCACGACTACGGGGCCGGCGACTGCGTCATGCTGATCCGGGCCATCAAGCAGTTCAAGGCGAAGAAGGGCCTCGGCGTCGAGTTGTTCCAGGACATCATCGACGAGAAGGCCAAGCCGCTCATCAAGTCGGCCGGGCTGGAAGACAAGATCGAAGTCCGCAAGGGGGACATCCTCGCCCTGACGGAGAAGGACTGCGAAGAGGCGACCGTGGTGCTGCTGTACATCGGCGACGACCTCGGCGCCCGCCTCAGCCCGGTGCTGCAAAAGGCCCTGAAGCCCGGCGCCCGCGTCGTGTCGCACCGCTTCACGCTCGGCGACTGGAAGCCCAACAAGACGGTCAAAGTCATCGGCGCCGACGGGGACGACTACACCCTGCACCTCTGGGTGGTCCCGGAAAAGAAGGGGTCGGACTCCAAGAAGGACGAGCCGAAGAAAGAG
>JAYUGD010000292.1:0-2065 GCA_043767785.1 Zavarzinella sp.
CCCCGGCGAGTACGCCCGGCGGACTCGCTCACCCAAGGTTCTTTGTCTCATTCATGGCGCGACGACGATTTTTGCACAAGCTCGGAGTCTTCGGAGCGGCGCGCGACCTTCCTGAGCAAATTCGCTCCCCGCCCATTCAGTCATAGCCCGCTGCGCAAGCAAGGGTCACGGGAAGCCGTCGCCCACAGGAAGTCGCCAACCCTTGCTTGCGCAGCGGGCTATGACTGGATGGGACAACGGTGATTGACGGCTGGCAATCCGCGCCCCGGTCCGAAGACTCCGCGTAATTCCCGGGAATAAATCCCGCCCGCGCGCATCTCATTGGTGCAACACGTCGCCGGTTTGAAAACACAGACTTTCCAATCTCTCTTGCAAGGAGTGTCCCATGCCGACACTGCGCTATCGGTCCGCGTGCCGACTCGTCGCCGCCATGTGCCTGCTCGTCCCCATCGCGGCCTGTGACGACAAGAAGCCGTCCCAATCCGGGGGCGCCCGGTACGAGATGGCCGCCCGGACGACCTCGGCCGCGCCGAACGCCCCGGCCATCGACGCGGCCCCGGCCAACACGGAGAACTTCCGTCACTTCGTCGAGAACGATTACGTCTCGGCGGCCCGCGAGCCGCGCTCGACGTTCTCGGCCAGCGTGGACACGGCCGCCTACGGCCTCGTGCGGGCCAAGATCAGCGGCGGGCAATTGCCGCCCAAAGACGCCGTCCGCGTCGCGGACATGCTGAACTACTTCGACTACGACTACCCGCGGCCAAAGGGCGAAGAACCCGTCGCCGCCCGGTTGGAACTCGCCCCGTGCCCGTGGAACGCCCAACATCATCTGCTGCGTATCGCCCTGGCCGCCAAGAAGTACGACGCCGCCGACATGCCGGCCCGCAACTTGGTGTTCCTGATCGACACGTCCGGCTCCATGTCCGGTGAGAACCGCTTGCCGTTGGTGAAGAAGTCGCTCGGGCTGTTGGTGAATCAACTGACGAACCGCGACCGCGTGAGCATCGTCACCTACGCCGGCGAGGCGTCGCTGCGGTTGCCGCCGATTGCCGGGGACCAGCACGGCCGCATCCGGGCCGCGATTGAAAGTCTCAGCACGGCCGGGTCCACCAACGGCGGCGGGGGCATCACGATGGCCTACGAGCAGGCCGCCCGGTCGTTCATCGAGGGGGGCGTCAACCGCGTCATCATCGCCACGGACGGAGACTTCAACGTCGGCGTGGCGAGCGAGGGCGAACTCGTCCGCATGATCGAGGCCAAGCGCAAGACCAACATCTACCTCACCGTCCTCGGCTTCGGCATGGGCAACCTGCAAGACGCGAAACTGGAACAACTCGCCCACCACGGCAACGGCCACTACGCCTACATCGACACGCTCGACGAGGCCCGCAAGGTGTTCGCGGACCAAGGGGGGTCGCTGGCCGTCGTCGCAAAGGACGTGAAATTGCAAGTCGAGTTCAACCACGGTCGCGTGAGCGCGTACCGCCTGATCGGCTACGAGAACCGGCTGCTGAAGAACGAGGACTTCCGCGATGACGGCAAGGACGCCGGCGACATGGGCAGCGGCCACACGGTGACGGCCCTGTACGAGATCGTCCCCGTCGGCGTGCCAGTCCCGGTCCGCGACGCCGGGCAGTTGAAGTACCAAGCCGTGCCGACGGACACGCCCGCCGCCAAGACCGGCGAGTGGCTGACGCTGCGGGTGCGCTACAAGAATCCCGACACCGACGAGGCCGGCGAAATGGCCTTCGCGATGGGCAAGGACGGCCTCTCCGAAGCCGGCTCGAAAGACTTCCGCTTCGCGTCGGCCGTCGCCGCCTTCGGCCTGCTCCTGCGGGAGTCCGAGTACAAGGGGACCGCCACCTGGGCCGACGTGCATGAGTGGGCGACGGCCAGCGTCGGCCCCGACCGCCGCCGGCTCCGGGCCGAGTTCGTGGAACTGGTCGCCCAAGCGGAACGGCTGGCGAAGAAGCGGGACTGAGAATCATCAGAAAGAATCAGACCAGGCGCAAGCATCGTCGCTTTTCGCTCCGCGAAAAGTAGGGCTTCCTGCCCGAATCACCTG
>JAYUGD010000293.1:0-2058 GCA_043767785.1 Zavarzinella sp.
GTGGAGATCGCCCGAAACGGGAAGTCAGCCCAAATGGAAGTCGCCGCCCCTTGCTCGCGCAGCGGGCTATGACTGAATGGGCGTGGAGCGTCTCTTCGCGGGAAGTCCACGCTCCGCTCCGAAGACTCCGCGTCGCGGCTAAACGGGCTTCGTTGACGGGTCGCGTCCCTACTCACTTCACAACACCTCACCCATGCCCCCCACCGCCCAAAAACCCCGCCGCCGCCGCCGGTGGCTGCTCATCACCCTTCTTCTCCTCATCGCCGCCGTCGTCGCCTACATCGCCTTCCCCAAAAAGGACACGTTCACCGTCAGCCCGGAGACGACCTACGTCACCGGCCCCATCGACGCCGACGGGCGCGTCGATTACGTCGCCGCCCTCAACACGCGGCTGCGCGGCGACATCACGCCGGAGCAGAACGCCAACGTCCTCATCCGGCAGGCCATCGGCCCGCGTCCCGAGGGCCGCCCGATGTCGGACGAATACTTCCAATGGCTCGGTTGCCCCGCCCCGCCAGACGGCGGGACTTACTTCGTCCCGTGGCACACGTTCGCCCAAGACTGGGACCAAAAGAGGGGGAACCCGGCGCTCCTCCCGCCGGCCCCAGATTACGTCCGCCATTGCCGTGCCCGCCACGAGCGGGCACGGCAATGGCCGTGGGCAGCCGCGGACGAGCCGGACCTCGCGGCGTGGCTGGCGAAAATCGACGGCCCGCTCGCCCTGCTTGATCGGGCGACGGCGCGCCCCGCGTATTACAACCCGCTCCTCCCGAAGCGCGGACCCGATGGCCGGCCCGGCCTTTTATATGGCGGCTCGGAACCCATGATGAACGCCCACCGGGCGGCGGCGACGGCGCTGCTTTGCCGGGCCATGATGCGCCTCGGCGCCGGCCAAGCCGACGGCGCTTGGCGCGACTTGATGACGTGCCACCGCCTCGGCCGCCTGTGGGAAGGGGGCGGGTCAGTGACCGAGTATTTGGTCGGCGTCGGCGTCCAAATGACCGCGATGCGCGGCGAGGCGGTTTTCCTAAGCCAAGCCAAACTCACGGCCGCCCAACTCGCCGCGTGCCAAGCCGACCTCGGCCGCTTGCCCACGCCGACCCGCGTCGCGGACAAGGCCGACTTGGTCGAACGGTTCAGCGTGCTCGACGCCCTCCAGCACATGGCCCGCGACGGCCCCGGCTCGGAAGCCTTCGACTTGGTCGCCGGGGCGAGCCGGCCGGCCGCGGAACGGTGGCTCGGCCGCGGCGTCGATTGGGACCCGCCCCTGCGGTTGGCGAACCGGATGGTTGACCGTCTCATCGTGGTCCTGCGGGAGGACGGCTCGCCGGCCCGCGACGCGGCGCTCAGCGACTTGGACCGGGAAATGGACAACAAAGTCGGGGAGGTCGCCCGCGACGAGAACGACCGCCTCGCCGCCCTGCGCTCACCGGCCGCGCGCGTCGAGGTGGTCGCCCGCGTGCTGGTCGGCCTGTCGTCCTCGGCCGCCAAACTGGCCGTCACGGAAGACCGCGTCACCCAACAGCGCCGCACGTTGTCCGTCGCCGTCGCCCTCGCCGCCTACCGTCTCGACCGCGGGGCGTATCCGGAAACGCTGGCGGACCTCGCCCCCAAGTTCCTGCCGGAAGTCCCTCTCGATTTGTGTTCGGGCGAGCCGTTGAAGTACCGCCGCACCGCCGCCGGCTACCGCCTCTACAGTGTCGGCGCCAACCACACGGACGACGAGGGCCGCGGCTTCCAAGACGACCCCAAGGGAGACGACATGCTCATTGAGATGCCGGCCAAGGAGCCGCCGCCCGTGAAGAAGCCGGAGCCGGCGGCCATGCCGGACGACGACCCCGAGTGACGAACGGCCGGGCCGGCGCCTACAATGTCCACCGCTCTCTGGGAGAGGACTTCCCACTTTTCGAGGCCCGACGGCCCCTTATACGGCACGCGGCCACGATTGCTCTTGATCGGGCGCCCCTTGTACTCCTCACGCTCCGAGCTTGTGCAAAAATCGTCGTCGCGCCATGAATGAGACAAAGAACCTTGGGTGAGCGAGTCCGCCGGGCGTAC
>JAYUGD010000294.1:0-2057 GCA_043767785.1 Zavarzinella sp.
CGCGCTCCTCTCCGCAAAGCCTCCGCGTCGCGGCTCACCAAACCCGTTTCCCGTCGCCGAGTCAACCGCATGGCGGTCTTGTTCTGCCCCGCTCCCCCCCGAACGGTCTTCAGAGCGTGCTTCGGCTCCCTCATTCAACCGTACCGTGGATGCCTTTCGTGAACTCAAGACACGCACTGCCCCGGTCCTCCACTCAACGGCGATGGCCCGGCGAAGCTCCGCGTCAGCACTCATGGGAGGACAGAACGAAGTGAGGACCGACAATAGATCATCCATCAACACATTCATCATTGTGAATGGCTGTGCGTGAGTTCGAGTTGTCCGACGCGAGAAGGTACGATCCCGTTTGGCCGTGTCAAACGGCCTCGGAGATTTTCCGGGTGATTTCCGGGCAAGGACCTCAAGGCACTCAAGAACCTCATTTCTGTGGGATGAGGGCCTTGAGGTCCTTGAGTGCCTTGCCCCGGTTTGCCCGGCCGCGCCCGGCCGGATACGATTGTAGGATCAACCCCGACCGAGAAGGGCAGACCGATGACGCCGTTGGAATGGCTGGCGAAGAACCACGAGGGCATCGTCCGGGGCTTGGCCGACTTGGTCGCCATCCCGAGCATCAGCACGGACGGGGAACACGGCCACGAGATCGAGCGGACGGCCAACGCCGTCTGCCAGCAGATGCGCGAGGCCGGGTTGCAGAACGTCGAAGTCCTCAAGGTCGGCGGGTCGCTCCCCTACGCCTACGGCGAGTGGTGCGACGCCCCCGGCAAGCCGACGGTCTTCCTGTACGCCCACCACGACGTGCAGCCGATCAACTACCTGGAACAGTGGCTCTCCGACCCGTGGCACCTCACCCGCCGCGACGGCCGCCTGTTCGCCCGCGGGGCCGCCGACGACAAGGGGGCCATCAGCGCCCAACTGGCCGCCGTCGCCGCGTACTTGAAGACCGAGGGGACGCTGCCGGTCAACATCAAGATGCTGATCGAGGGGGAGGAAGAAGTCGGGTCCAAGAACCTGATGGCCTTCTTCGACCGCTACAAGGACAAGCTCAAGTCCGACGTGATCGTGGTGTGCGACACCGAGAACATCGAGATCGGCCTCCCCTGCATCACCTACTCGCTGCGCGGCATCGTCACCGCGTCCGTCGAAGTCAAGAGCGCCGAACTCCCCGTCCACAGCGGCATGGCCGGCGGCGCGTTGCCGGACGCGGCGATTGCCCTGAACGTCGTCCTGAGCCGACTGTTCTGGGACAACGGCCCGCTGCCCATCCCCGGCTACTACGACGAAGTCCGGCCGCTGACCGACAAGGAAAAGGCGGCCATGCAGAAACTGCCCGGCGACGAGGCCAAGTGGCGCAAGGACTGCGCGATCCTGCCGCAAGCCCGCCTGACGATGGAAGCGGGGATGACCCCCTACGAGCAAACGTGGCGGCGGCCGGCGATCACGGTGATCGCCCAAGAGGCGAGTACGATCAAGGGGGCGTCGAACCAAGTGTTGCCGACGGCCCGCGCCATCGTCAGTTGCCGCATCGTCCCCGACCAGCGGCCGGAACACGTGTTCGAGAACTTGAAGAAGCACCTCACCAAAGACCCGCCGTGGGGCGTGCAAGTGACGGTGACGGAACTCGGCAAGCCGGTCGAGTGGTGGATGACCGACCCGAACGGCCCCGCCTTCGAGGCCGCCCTGACGGCCCTGCGCAAGGGCTTCGACAAAGACCCCGTCGCCATCGGCTGCGGCGGCACCATCGGCTTCGTCGGCCCGCTCTCGGAGTTGTTCAACGGCGCCCCAGCCCTGCTCTTGGGCATCGAAGACCCGGCCAGCAACGCCCACGCCCCGAACGAAAGCCTGCACGAAGGCGACTGGAAGAAGCTGATGGCCTCGCTGGTTCACCTATTCCAGAACTTGGGCAACGTGCCGGGCGGGAAGGTGAAGTAAGCAGGATTTTCGCCACCGCCGCGAGGCGGTCGCGTTGGAGTTCCGCCTTCAGGCGGTCTTTGGACATCCGCTCACGTGACCAAGAGGACCGAGTCTTCGAGGGTCCGACCCGGCGGGCGAGAATCGTT
>JAYUGD010000295.1:0-2056 GCA_043767785.1 Zavarzinella sp.
ACCACAGAGGACACAGAGAGCACAGAGGAAAGACGAGAAGAGAGAAGACATTTTCCTCATGTCTTTCCTCGGTTTTGGTTTTCCTCTGTGGTCTCTGTGTCCTCTGTGGTGAAGTTCTTCTCTTCGCCTTATCCGTGTTTCGTCCGTGTTCGATCCGTGGCTAAAAAATGCTTTTCTGAACTCACACTCCCGTCGTCTCTTCGATCTTGCCGTTCTTCCACGCCTTGGTCAGATTTCGGCGGTAGAACCACTGCGAGAACGCGAACAGGACGGCCGTGCTGACGCTCAAGGCCGCGGCGATTTCCCAGTTGGCCCAACTCGTGAACGGCGACTGCCCGAGCGGCGAGTTTTCCGGCGGCATCCCGGTCAGGGAGCGCCGCATGCCTTCCAGCCAGTACGTCGTCGGCAGGCTCATGCCGATGCCGCGCAACCAGGCCGGCAGCATCGAGAGGGGGAACACCACCCCGGAGAGGAAGTAGACCACGCCGGCGATGCCTTCGCTGAGGAACATGCCGTTGCGGTGCATGTTCAGCACGGCCGACCCGAGGATCATGCCGCACGACCACAGCATCACGGCCCCGATCAACAGGAACACCAAGAGCCACGGCACGTCGATGCCGCCGGTGAAGGCCGAGCGGATCGGCTCGAACACGCACAGGCCGAAAATGATCGTCACGCCGCCGCCGACCAGGCCTTCCAAGCCGCGGGCCAAGCCGCGGCCGACCATGTACGTCTGGAAGCGGGCCGGGCTGATGAAGACGTACTTCAGCATCCCGTAATTCTCTCGGTCGGAGACGATCACGTAGCTCATGCCGAACATGACCGTGCCGACGAGGCCGTAACAGGCGTTGGAAATGTAGACGTACGGCAGGAACTCACTCGGCACCCGCGTCGGGGCGGCCGACTTGGCGGCGTAGTACATGCACACCAGCATCAGCGAGCCGGTGATCGGCTTCACCACCAAGTAAAGGAAGAACAGGCGCAGGTCGGCCCAGTTGCTCTCGATCTGCCAGCCGAGCCACGCGGACCACTTCAGCGTGCGCAGGTGCGGGGCGAGGCTCATTGCCACCTCACGGTCAGCGTGCCTTCGTCGCGCGCCCGCCGTTCCAGCATCCGCAGCCCGCGCCGGGCGAGGACGAGGAAGACCACGCCGAGGACCGCCAGCAGGGCGATTTCGTAGCCGACGTCCAACACCCCTTGCGAGCGGAACAACACTTGGCGCATCGCGTCCATGCCCGCGCTCAACGGGATGAGCAGGGCGATGCCGCTGACGACCGTGGGAAAGATGCTCAGTGGGAAGTTCATCCCCGTGAGCAGGTAGACGGGTTCTTGCAGCAAGTTGACGGTGTGCCACGCCTCCCGGCCCCAGAGCAGGAACAGCGAAGCGAACATCATCCCCAAGCCGTACAGGGCGATCAGCGTGAGCAGAAACGTGCCGATGAGCAGCCACCAACTCGTCGGCTGGAGCGGCACGTCAAAGATAAAGACCCCGGCCGAGACGATGGCCAGCGCCCGCACGGTGGTCGTCGTCATCCCGCCGAGGGCCATGCCGGCCAGAATGCTCATCAGCGGGGCCGGGGCGGCGATGTAGAGGCCCAGGTTGCCGGAGTCGCGTTCCCAGTACAGGTGGGCGCCCATCGACCACAGGACGTTCATCCAGAACGTGGTCATGGCCGCCCCCATGATGACGAACCCGACGTACTCCGGCGGCGCCTGCATCGTCTTGTACACGAACGCGAACGCCGACACCGACAGCACCGGCAGCACGGTTTCTTGCAGCAGCCACGTCCGGTTGCGCACCATCCAAATCGCCCGCGGGTACGTGCGGGCGAGGGCGGCCTGGACGAAGAGTGTGAGCGAGGACATTACAGGAATGGTAGACGGGCGACGAGGAGAAGGCGAGTTTGATCCGAGCGAGTCGAGCAGCGTAAGCTGCCGGGTGGCCCCCGCCCGCGTAGACCGCAAATCGAGTCTTCGAGAATCGCCCACGCAAACGGCGGCCGGCCGGGTCAGTGTAAGCAGCGACGCGGAGGCTTTGCGGAGAGGAGCGCGTTCA
>JAYUGD010000296.1:0-5930 GCA_043767785.1 Zavarzinella sp.
CCAACGACCGGCGGGACGCCGGTCCCACCAACGACTGGCCGCTACAACATCCTGAACTCCGCTCTAATGGCTGCGATCCCTCCGAGATCAAGACATTTCCCGCATGAACCCTCTGCCAGAAAGATTTGCCAGACCCGTCCCATCGCAGTCGTCAGAATAAGTTTGAGACTGTCCGAACGATCCGTTACACTTCTAACATCATTTCGATTCGCCCTCGCCAGGACGCAGCCCATGACCCGAGCCATTCTTGCGGCGTTGTTCTTCGCCGCCCCGGCCTTTGCCGCAGACGACCCGATCCTTGCCGACTTGGACAAGGCGAAAGCTGCCCACGCCAAGGAACTTCGCATTCTGCGGCAAAACCTGTTGGACGACATCGACAAGATTATCCGCCAGACCAACGACATGGGCGGCGGCATCGACTACATGCTGCGCGAGCGGAAAGGCTTCGCCGAGTCCGGCGTCACGCCGATCCTGCCCAAACTGAAAGGGGCATCGGACAACTACCTCGAAGCCAAGAATGCGGCGGACGGCACGTTGGAAGCCGCGTACGCCACCGCCGTCGACAAGTCGATCAAGGCAGGGATGTTGCTCCAAGGAAGCAATCTCAAGGTCGAACTGAAAGCCATGCGCGACGCTCGGCAAGGCGTTAGGAACCCGCCGGTTCTTCCTCCCGTGGCCGGGCCAAAGGATACGCCGGACGAGAGGCCCAATCAGCGATTGGGCGGGGCCGCGAAGCCGGGCGAAGAGCGGGTGTTTGAGATTGCCAAGGGCGTGAAGATGACGTTCTGCTGGATTCCGGCGGGAGAGGCACAGTTGGGATCAACCAAGGCACAACAGAACGCGGTTGCCAAGATCGTCTATGACGGCGAACGTCCCAAGCCTTTGGAAGCGGAATCCGAGGAAGCACGGGGGAAATTTACGACCAAAGGGTTTTGGCTGGGCAAGTATGAGGTGACTCAGGACACGTGGGAACGTCTGATGGGAAGCAATCCGAGCAAGTTCCGGGGGGACAAGTTGCCGGTCGAAATGGTGAGTTGGGAAGATTGTCAGGACTTCATCCGACGTTGCAAAGTCGATGGCCTTACGCCCAAGTTACCGCACGAAAACGAGTGGGAATACGCATGTCAGGGTGGGAAAGGCAATAAGCAGGCATTTTATTGGGGGGACGCGCTGAACGGCGACAAGGCGAACACGGCGGGGGATTACCCGTTCGGGACTGCGATCAAAGGGGAGTGTCAAAAGAAAACATCAACCGTGGGAAGTTATGAAAAAGTGGCCCCGCACCCGTGGGGGCTGTGCGACATGATCGGGAACGTGTGGGAATGGTGTGACAATGCGCCCAGTGCTTCTAGCTCGGACAAAGTCTTACGCGGCGGTTGTTGGGACGGTACTGGCAAATGCAGCCGGACGGCGATTCGTGAGTGGTCCGAGACGAAAGCCCAAACTCAATTTACCGGCTTCCGGCTCGCATTGGTTTCAAGTCTGAAAATCGAAGGTGATGCCCCGAAGGGACGAGATACTGCGGATGAGCGGCCCACTCAGCGGTTGGGTGGAGGAGCGAAGCCGGGAGAGGAGCGAGAAATCGAGATCGCCCGTGGCGTGAAGATGCAGTTCTGCTGGGTTCCTGCCGGAGAGGCGCAGTTGGGATCGCCGAAGGACGAGCGGGACTACGCGAACAAGACATTCAATTCCGGCGAACCGCCTTCGTATGTGGACGCCGAAGCGGAAGCCGCGCGCGGGAAATTCAGGACGAAGGGCTTCTGGCTCGGCAAGTACGAAGTGACGCAACGGGAATGGGAAGGCGTCATGGGGAACAACCCGAGTCACTTTAGGGGATTGCGCCTGCCGGTGGAGAACGTAAGTTGGAACGACTGCCAAGGGTTCGTCAAGAACTGTCGAGTAGACAACCTGATTCCTCGGTTGCCGCACGAGGATGAATGGGAGTACGCCTGCCGGGGCGGGAAGGGAAACAACTTGGCTTTTTATTGGGGCAACGAATTGAACGGAGACAAAGCGAATTGCGTCGGCAACAAGCCATACGGGAAGGCGGCCAACGGCGATTTTTTGCAGCGGACGACGTTGGTCGGCAGTTACGAAAAAGTGGCTCCCCACCCGTGGGGCTTATGTGACATGCATGGGAACGTGTGGGAGTGGAGCGACAATTTGTACTCCTCTTCAGGGTTAGAGAAGTCCCTCCGGGGTGGTGGCTGGGACAGTATCACGGGGCTTTGTCGCTCTGCATGGCGATCAAGGGCTTTGCCTTCCGTCAAAAATCTCAACTTGGGCTTTCGACTTGTATTGGCTTCGGAACTCGCACCACCCCTCAAAGACATCGAGCGAGGCACTCCGAAAGCAGGGCTTCCCCGCGATCCCGCTGATACCAACCCAAAATCGACACGCCAAGAGAAAGACGAGACGGTCGAACAAGCAGTCGCCCGCGCGAAGTTCAATTACACCTCTGCCGTGAAGGCCGCCTCGGCCACCATGCTAGAAATGTTGGACACGGCGAAGTCGAATGTCGTGGCGACGAAGAAGTTGACTGACGCAGCGAAACTTGCGTATCTGGACGCCTTGGCCAAGGACCGGGCCGCGTTCGAGAAGGACGGCACCCATCCGCGACACCCGGCCCTCCAACTCGCCGCGAAGAAGTACGATGACGCCATCAGCAAGGCCCGAGAAGAGTTCTCGAAAGCGGTCAACGAAGCGGGCAAGGTATATGTGGACCGGAAGGACACTGCGAACTACGAGGCCCTGCTTCGAGAGAAGCAGCGGTTCCTCGCCAGTCCAACCGCAACCAAATGAAGCCCTCCGCTCTCAATTGGAATTTGATTTCGCTCGCCGTACGGCTCCCAGTGCGGGGCGAGGGCCGGCTTCTTCCGAAGGACGGCTTCCTTCGCCACGCGGCCGTTGGCCACCGCGATGTCGAGGAACCCGTCGTTGTCGAAGTCGGCCATCAGGGCGCCGAAGCCGGTGCCGCGCCAGCGGGTCGCGGCCAACCCCCACTCGGGGGTCACGTCGCGGAACTGCCCGCGCGGCCCCTGCTTCCAGAGCGTGTTCGTCTCGCTGGTCAGGTGGGTGACGTAGAAGTCGGGCAGGCCGTCGTTGTCGATGTCCCCGGCGGCGACGCCCATGCCGGCGAACGACTGGCCCGACATCGTGCAGGCGACGCCGCGGGACATGGCCTCCTCGGCGAACGTCCCGTCCCGCTTGTTCACCCACAGGTGGTTCGGCTTCCCGTCGTTGGCGACAAATACGTCCGGCCAGCCGTCGCCGTCGGCGTCGATCACCGCGACGCCCAGGCCGGGGCCGGGGCGGTCGCCGACGTGGGACCGGACTGTCGCGTCCTCGAACGCCACCCGCTGCGTCTTCGCCCGGCCGGCGCCGAGGTTGCGGAACAACTTGCTCGCGGTGCCGTGGAACACTTTCGGCGCGCAGTAGTCTCGCTCCCCGGTCGCGGCGTGGCACGGCCACGACGGGTCGTAGTCCACGTAATTGGCGATGAACACGTCGAGCCAGCCATCGCGGTCGTAGTCGAGGAAGGCGACGGAAGCGCCCCACATCGGGTTGACGATCCCCGCCTCCGCGCTCACGTCCGCGAACTTCATCCCGCCGAGGTTAAGGAACAACTTCGCCCCGTTCACTTGGGTGACGAGGAGGTCGGGCTTGCCGTCGTTGTTCACGTCGCCGACGGCGACGCCCATGTTGTGGCCGGGGAAGTCGAGGCCCGAGCCGGCGGACACGTCTTCAAACGTGCCGTCGTCCCGCTGGCGGTAAAGTTTGTTGGTGGATGTCGATTGCGGCCCGGCGCTGGTGAGCAGCAGGAGGTCCGGCCGCCCGTCGCCGTCGAGGTCCGCGATGGCGCACCCGGAGCCGACGCACTGGTACATGTGGTACTTGGCCACGTCGCCGGCGTCGTGGGTGAAGTCGATGCCGAGCCGGTCCGTCGCGTCCTCGAACAACGCGGGGCCGTCCGGCATTTCCGTGGCGGGCGCATCAACCGGCGCGGCCGGCCGACACCCGGCGACGAGCAACACGGCCAGCAGGATCGGCGAACGATAGGCCACGGGTGATCGGCCGGAAGAGGAGTGGATGGGAGAAGTATACCCCGCCGCGGAACCGGGAGCAACGGACCGAGCGGCGTTCGGTCATTGGCCGTTGGCCGCCACCCCCGCCAGCAACTCGTCCACCGTCTCGGCCCGCTTCACCGCATCAAAGTGGGCGAAGCGGCCGCGGGACTGGGCCAGGTTCAGCCACCGCTTTAATCGGCTGACGGTGCCGGCCCGGTGGCCGAAGTGGTCGGCCCACTTGACCAGCCCGCGCAGGGATGGCAGCCAGTCGAACGGGCCGGCGGGCGAATCCGGCGGGGCCGGGGCCAAGCCGAGTTCGGCGGCAATGCGGTGCGGCAAGAGCGGGTCGGCCAGCGCGCCGCGGCCGAGCATGTAATGCAGACAGCCGGTCTCGTCCTGGCAGCGCCGGAAGTCTTCCACGGTCCAGATGTCCCCGTTGGCGACGACCGGGATGCCGAGCCGTTCGCGCACGCGGCCGATGGGCCGCCAGAACACCGGCGGGGCATAGCAAGCGGCGCGGGTGCGGCCGTGGATCGTCAGCCACGCCGCGCCCCCCTCGGCCGCCATCACCGCGTTCTCGTCGATGGCGTGGATGGTGTCCCACCCCAATCGCATCTTGGCCGAGACGGGAATGTGCTTGGGGACCGCCGCCCGCACGGCGCTTACGATCTCGCGGATGCGGGCCGGGTGTTTGAGCAGCGTCGCCCCGCCGTCGTGCCGATTCACCGTGGGGGCCGGGCAGCCGAAGTTGATGTCGATGGCCGTCGCCCCGGCCTCGCACGCGGCGAATGCCGACGCCGCCATCCGGCCCGCGTCCCCGCCGAGCAATTGCACCTGCACCGGCAACCCCGTCGGCGTGCGCGCCCCCGCGAGCAGTTCGGGCACGTCCCGGTAAAAGTTCCGCTTGGTGAGGGCAACTTGGCTGACGCGCAAAAACTCCGAGACGGCGAACGTGAACCCGCCCGCGGCCCCCTGCCAAGCCCGCATCGGCGCGTCGGTCACGCCCTCCATCGGCGCCAAGATCACGGCCGGCACGGACGGGTGAAGCATGACGTTGCTTTATCACTTTGGAAAAGCCCCGTGAAGCCGCGACGCGGGGTCTTCGGAGCGGAGCACGATTCGGGTGTCCGTCCGCGTCCTGCTCCGGCGCGGCCAAACGGCTTTCGCTCGGGCGAGTAACGGGTCTTGGCGCCTGTGACGAAGATTCACAACGCCCGGATAACGACCTTCGGCATCCGGCCAATGTGGATGTCGATGGGCCACCACACCGCGGGGCACAGGACGCGAAGCCAGCCGAGGGCCTCATCCGCCTTCTCGAACCAAACCCACAGCAGAGGCGGCATGCCATACTCGGGCAGGCACTCGCCCACGCATGACCACTCGACTTCGTTCCAGCGCCGGTACTCCACCAGGATGCGGGCCAAACTCACGCCCGACCCGCACAGGAAGTGGTCTTCTTCACCGTCCAAGATGACTTTGAGCGGGGAACAGTTCCACGCCAAACAGCAATGCCGATATCGCTGTTCCTCGGTCAAGCCACCCTCGGCGGCCGTCACCGAAAAAAGTCGCTCGGCCTTCGTCGGCGGACCGCCAGGCGGTTTCGGGCTTTCGTAGAAGCATTCAGCCGACGCGACGGCCGACCAGCACAAGACAACCACTGCGGGGATTCGTAATCGCATGACGACACCCGGCGGGCAGACAAGGTGCGGCCCCGATACCAGATGGGCAAAATGGGCGGAAGGGCAATCAGAAGCCAAGCCACAAGCCGGGTGCAGGACTCGGTTTGTGGAATTGTGGCTGGGTCGGTATGGGGCGGGCGGGATTTTCATTTTTGCCGTCGCTCGACGGCCGCAAAGTCCTTTC
>JAYUGD010000297.1:0-5921 GCA_043767785.1 Zavarzinella sp.
CGTCTTGGCGGCCAATTCTTCCGTCTTACTTCGCTTCCTTCAGCTTCGCGTAGGTTGCCTTGTCCAAGATGATGTTGATCGTGTCCCCGTCGGTCAGGACTTCGAGTGTCATCTTCCCGTCGAACAGGGCCGGCAGGTCAATCTTGGCCGGTTGCGGCGGGCGTGGCGGCGGGGCCTTGTTCGCCCAGAGGAACGTGCTGCCGCCCAGCGTCACGCCGGCGGCGACCAGCAGGGCAACGCCACGCAACGACGCCGTCCCCGGCCGGCGCAACAGCCAGACGCCGCCGCAGCCGAGGCCCAGCGTGAGGGCGGCGCCGGCGATCATCAGGTGGTTCGTATTCTGTTCCGCCGGGGGGGTCGGGGCGTACGTCGCGCCCGCGCCCGCGCCCCCCTCGCCGACGGGCGGGCCGAGGTCGCTCGACGGCGGGGCCGGCGACTTGGGGGGCACGGGCGGCTCGCCCTTCGGCACGCCCCCGAAGAGGTACCTCATTTCGGTCATTCGGGCCGGCACCTGAATGCGGGACTCTTTGGCCTTCTCATCCAGATAAATCTTCACCGGCGCCGCCTTCGGCTCCGGGGGCACGGGCACGGGGATGTCGGCCCGCGCCGCCGCGGGGAAAAGGCACAGGCCGGCGAGCATCACGCCCGCCAAGATTCTCATTCGCATGGCGTCCGACCTCCGAGTAGATGGCTGAGGGATATGGTGACACGACGAGCCACGCCGGTCAAGAGTTTGAAAAACGGATTGGCCGCGTCAGATCAGCGGGTCGCCCAAGTCCCGGTCGAGGAGGCCGCGGCGGCGCAGGTCGGCGACGATGCGGTCGGCGGCGGCCTCGGTGGTCATCGCGGCGGTGTCGATGCGGACGTCCGGCTGCTCCGGCTTCTCGTAGGGCACGCCGGCCCCGTCCGCCGCGGTCGGCGGCGCGTCGACGAACACCTCGACGAACTCGCCCGGCGGCATCATGGCCCGCGCCGCCCGGCGCTCGCTGCGGAACGGCGAGACGAACACCGCCAGCACGATCAGGCCGGCGTCCGTCATCAGCTTGGCCACCTCGGCGGCCCGGCGGACGGTCTCGACCTGGGCCACGTCGTCGAAGCCGAGGTCCTTGTTCAACCCGTGGCGGACGACGTTGCTCTCCAGCAAGAACGTGTGCCGGCCCTCCGCGTACAGCTTCTTCTGGACGAGTTGGGCCACCGCGTGCTTGCCCGCGCCCGAGACGCCGGTGAACCACACGACGGCCGGCCGCTGCCCTTTCAGCAGGGCCTGGGCCTGCTTGTTCACCTCCAGCGCTTGCCAGTCCACGTTCGTCGCGCGCCGCAGCGCGGCGCGGATCATCCCGGCGCCAACCGTGTTGTTGGTGATGCGGTCGATGAGGATGAAGCCGCCGGTGTCGCGGTTCTCGGCGTAGGGGTCGAACGCCACGGGGCGGTCGAGTTCGAGCGCGCCGACGCCGATTTCGTTCAGTTCGAGCTTGTCCGCCGGCGCCTGCTCCAGCGTGTTGACGTTCACCTTGTAGCGCAACGGCATCACCGTGGCGGTGACTGTCTTCGGGCCGATCTTGAGGAAGTAACTGCGGCCGCGGAGCATGGGCTGCTCGGCCATCCACACGATGGTCGCCTCGACGGCGTCCGCCACCTGGGCCGGGGCGGCGGGCGGGCAGAGCAGGTCGCCGCGCGAGATGTCCACCTCGTCGGCGAGCGTCAGTGTGACGGACTGGTTCGCCACGGCGTGGGCGAGGTCGCCGCCCGAAGTGACGATCCGCGTGACCGTCGTCTCGCGGCCGGATGGCAGCACGCGGACGCGGTCGCCGGGCCGGATCCCCCCGCCGGTGATGGTGCCGGCGAAGCCGCGGAAGTCGAGGTTCGGGCGGTTCACCCATTGCACCGGCAGGCGGAAGGGCTGCGTTTGCAGGCGTTCTTCGTCGATGGGCACCGTTTCGAGCAGGTGCATCAGTGTCGGGCCGGCGTACCACGGCGTGTTGGCGCTCTTCTCCACGATGTTGTCGCCGCGCACGCCGGAGATGGGCATGGCGTGGATATTTTGGAGGCCAATTTTCTCGGCGAACCCGCGGTACTCGGCGACGATCGTGTCGAACGTCTCTTGGGAGTAGTTCACCAAGTCCATCTTGTTGACGGCGAGGATCACGTGGCGGATGCCGAGAAGCGAAACGAGGTAGCTGTGCCGGCGAGTCTGGACGAGCACGCCTTTGCGGGCGTCGATCAGAATGATGGCGAGGTCGGCGGTCGAGGCGCCCGTCACCATGTTCCGCGTGTACTGTTCGTGCCCCGGCGTGTCGGCCACGATGAACTTGCGGCGGTCGGTGGAGAAGAAGCGGTACGCCACGTCAATCGTGATGCCCTGTTCGCGCTCCGCCGCCAACCCGTCCAGGAGCAGGGCGTAGTCGATCTCCCCGCCGCGGGTGCCGACTTTCTTGGAGTCGGCTTCCAGCGCGGCGAGTTGGTCCTCGAAGAGCATCTTCGATTCGTACAGCAACCGGCCGATCAGCGTACTCTTCCCGTCGTCCACGCTGCCGCAGGTGATGAAGCGCAGGAGGCTCTTGGTTTCGTGCTGCTTGAGGTAGGCGTCGATGTCGGCGGCGATCAGGTCGGAGACGTGGGCCATCAAAAATACCCCTGTTGCTTCTTCTTTTCCATCGACGCCGCCGAGTCGTGGTCGATCATCCGCCCCTGCCGCTCGGACGTGGTGGTCAGCAGCGTCTCTTGGATAACTTGCGGGATGGTCGTCGCGCGGGACTCGACGGCCCCCGACAGCGGGTAGCAGCCGAGCGTGCGGAAGCGGACGTGCCTCATCATCGGCTTCTCGCCGGGCGCGAGCTTCATGCGCTCGTCGTCCACCATGATGAGCGTGCCGTCCCGCTCGACGACGGGCCGCTCGGCCGCGAAGTAGAGCGGCACGATCGGGATGTTCTCCAAGTGGATGTACTGCCAGACGTCCAGTTCGGTCCAGTTGGAGATCGGGAAGACGCGGATGCTCTCGCCCTTGTTCTTGCGGGCGTTGTAGAGCCGCCAGAGTTCGGGGCGCTGGTTCTTCGGGTCCCAGTGGTGGGCGGCGCTGCGGAACGAAAACACGCGCTCCTTGGCCCGCGACTTCTCCTCGTCGCGGCGGCCGCCGCCGAACGCCGCGTCGAAGCCGTACTTGTCGAGCGCCTGCTTCAGCCCTTGCGTCTTCCACATGTCGGTGTGGACTTGCGACCCGTGGTCGAACGGATTGATGCCGAGTTCCTTGGCCTCCGGGTTCTGGTACACCAGAAGTTCCATGTTCATCTCGGCCGCCATGCGCGCCCGCAGGGCGTACATGTCCCGGAACTTCCACGTCGTGTCCACGTGCAAGAGCGGGAACGGCGGCGGGGCGGGGTAAAAGGCCTTGGCGGCGAGGTGCAGCATGCACGCGCTGTCCTTGCCGATGGAATACAGCATCACCGGCTTGTCCGCCTCGGCCGCCACTTCACGCATGATGTGGATGGCTTCCGCTTCCAGCCGCTGCAAATGGGTCAACACACTCATCGTCGCTCCATGAAAGCCCGTGGACGGCCGTCCACGGGCTTTCGCCCGCCTTAAATCTGGTACATCAGTTCCGATTCGCCCTGCGAGCGGGCGACCATGTCGGCCAGGGTGGTCTGTTCCAGCATTTTGCGCTGGGCCAGTTGCACGTCGGCCCAGAGGCTATGCACGGTGCGGATCATGGAACTGCCGCTCTTGCCCTCGCCGCCGCCGCGGATCGGGTCGGCCGGGTCGATCACCTGCACGACGTCGGCGATCGTGATCTGCTCCGGCGCGCGGGCCAAATGATACCCGCCGGCCGCCCCGCGGGTGCTTTCCACCAACCCGGCCGCCTTGAGTTGCAGCAGGATCTGCACGAGGAAGCGGTGCGAAATCTCGTGCTTGTCCGCGATGGTCTTGAGCCGCAGCGGGTTCGGGTCGCCGTGGTGGGCGGCGAGTTCCATGAGGGAGACGCAGGCGTACTCCGTCTTCGCGGAGAAGAGCGAACTCCGCGACGGCTTGGCGGCGGCGACGTCTTTTGTCGGCATGGAGTGACCTCAAAACGAAAAACCACGGGCTTGCCGCAAAGGCAACCTCACCCCCCTAACCCCCTCTCCGAAGCGGAGAGGGGGAACAAATCTAAGAAGCCTCTCGCCCACTTGCTCCCCTCTCCGCTTCGGAGAGGGGCCGGGGGTGAGGTTGCCTTTCGCCGTCGTCACTTCCCCCGCGCCGACAACGGCAACTGCACCGCGGCCGCCTCGCCCACCACGAACGACAAGTTGGCCGTCTCCACCCGGTAGTAGCGGGCGGCCAGCGGCGGGCGGGGCGGCTTCTTGCCAGTCGTCTCGTCCGGGTCGTCCGACGCGATGATGCGCGCCCAATACTTGCCGGGGGCGGCCCCGTCGCGCATCTCGCCCTGCAACAGACTCACCAGTTGGAAACTGCCGTCCTTCTGGATGACGCCGGATGCCCGGACGGTCGGGTCGGTCTCCAGCACGCCTTCCACGGAGTGGCCGGCCAACTTGGAGACATCGGCGCCGTCCAACGTGACGGTCCCCTTGACGGTGTGCGTCTTCGGGCCGGCCTTGCCGCACCCGCCGGCGCTCGTGACCACCATCGCGGCCCGCAGGCCGCCCGCCCATTTTGCTCGTTTGATCGTCCACATTACCACAGTCCCTACGGGGTATCAACGGGTGAGATTCAGTTATCCACATAGACTTCGTTGCCGGCCCGCGAGACCAACGCGGTCAAGGCGGCGGCACTGGCCGCCGTCTTTGCCGCGATTTACGCTGCTGACCCTCGACCAAGTCATCACGGCGACACGCGCGGACGAACCATGAAATTTGAGACGAAACATGGCCGACAGGTCGAAACAAGGTTGCTATAGCTCGATTGACTACTAAGCCGATTCGTTTTATGTTCACTAATACGACTAGTTTGATATAGTATTGCTTAGGGATGCTTATCCTTCCTCGACCAACTCCGACTTGGACGCCGCTCGCCCGGCCGGCGGTCGCGGGCCATCACCGCCGTGACGCCGGGCCGGCCCGCCCGGTGACGGCCCGCGTGGAGGGCGAACCCATTGCCGAGGCCTCGCCAGTGACTGCCGACCGCCTCACCGAGTACCTCGGCCATTACCAGTCGGTCTTTCAGCGGGCCGACCAGTTCGAGCGCTTCGGCCTGTACCTGCGCGGCCTCCTCGCGCCGGGCGAGCGCAAGAACGTGGAGGCCATCGCCGCCGCGGCCGCCGACGCCGAGCGCGGCCAGTCGGACCTGGCCCAGGCCCTGCAACATTTCATCAGTCAAAGCCCGTGGGACGCCGGGAAACTGCTTGCCGCCTACCGCAAGACGCTGGCCGCCCGCCCCCATGACCCGGAGGCCGTCTGGGTCGTCCACGACGGCGTGTTCCCCAAGAAGGGCCGGCACTCCGTGGGCGTGCAGCGGCAGTTCGCCCGCGCGGCCGGCCGAAAACTCAATTGCCAGATGGCTGTGGTCGTCAGCCGCGTCGGACCCGGCGGCTACCACCCGCTGGCGGCCCGGCTGTATCTGCCGGCGTATTGGCTGCAAGAACACCGGGAACTGGCCGAGAGGATGATCCCGGGGGAACACCGCCAGCCCGCCGCCAAGTTCGAGATCGCGTTGAAGTTGATCGACGAGTTGCGCGCCGAAGCCGGCGCGGCCCTTGAGATTGTGGCCGAGGAAGGCTATGCCACGTTGCCCGGCTTCGTGGACGGCTTAACGGCCCGACAACTGACGGCCCGGCCGGCGAATGTCTCGTTGGTGGCCGAGGCGCACCGACAATTCGACGACTTGCGCCTTGCACTAGGCCGTGTTGACTTAACCTGCGAGGAATGGTAAATGTCCCCGGCGAATTGGGCAAGGAATTTTGCGGGTCAACGCGCATGGAACGCCACGAATTG
>JAYUGD010000298.1:0-2051 GCA_043767785.1 Zavarzinella sp.
GAGCCGAAGAAGGAAGAGCCGAAGAAGGACGAACTGTAACCGTCACTCGGCTCCGCCCGCCCAATCACTTTCGCCCGGCGCGGTGAGGCCCGCTCACCGCTTCCCCGGCAATTCAATCGTCAAGTCGTTGGGGCCTTCCGCGACCGTCACCGGCTTGGGGACGGCGACTGGTCCCGCCCCGCTCTGCTGCGCGCCTTGCGGCGGAACAAAGGTCACCTTGTACGTCCCGGCCGGGGCGCCGGCGCCCTTCTTCATGGAGAGGGCGTGGATCGTCTCCAAGTCGAAGGTGCCGTCCGCCTTCACCTCGGCGTTCACCATCAAATCGTCCGAGCCCGGCTTGGGCGGGTCGGCCTTGAACTGCACGGACCCGCCGGCCGCGGGCGCGCCGCCGCGCGTCACCTTGCCCTTGGCGGGGTGCAGCGGCGGGAGGTCCCCCTTGGGCTTGTCGTCGGAACAGCCGGCGAGCGTCAGGCCGCCGGCCAAGAGAGCGAAGGCGATCAGGTGTTTCACCAGTTACCCCCCAGTGCGTTGCCGTCCTGCGGGTCGTTGGCCCGCGCCCACGTCGCCGGGTCGATGCCGGCGCGGACGAAGCGGACGCTGCCGTCCCCCATGCCGACGTTGATGCCGCCCGTGTGGGCGCCTTGGGCCCGCTCGTAGTCGCACGTCGTCATGAAGTTCGGGCCGACTTGGAACATCGGGGCCAGGGGGTAGTTGGCTAACCCGCCGCCGCCTTTGCCGCTCCCCAGGTTGTAGCCCGGCCGCCACTCGGGGTTGGAGTCGGCCCAAAGACTGCCGTGCAAGTTATTGATGTCCCCGGTCGTGCCGCAGGTCCCGTACTTTTCCGCGAAGAAGACGGTGTTGCTCAGGCCGTCAGTAATGTTGCTGAACTTGTTCTCGCCCCGAGCGTTCCCGCCCGTCGGGTTGCCGAACACGTAATTGTTGCCGCCGTAGCAGTTCGCCGCCCAGTTGTTGGCCCCGCCGTTTTGCGTCGTGTTCATGCCGTTGGAAATCGACGGGTCGGTCGGGCAGATGAAGGTCTTCACCACCACTTGGTACTGGAGGCCGCTGTAACTGGCTGTGGGGTTCATGTTCTTGAACACGTTGTCCTGTTCCAGGCCCGGCAACAAGAATGCAAACATCGTGTAGTCGTGCGCCCCATAGATCATGTTGGCCGGGGTGACGGCCCCCACATAATCCGCACACATCGGCGGCATCGCGCCGAACGTGTCGTGCGTGTTGTGGACCGCCAAGCCGATCTGCTTGAGGTTGTTGCTGCACTTCATGCGGTTCGCGGCCTCGCGAATCTTCTGGACGGCCGGCAGCAACAGCCCGATCAGGATGGCGATGATCGCGATCACCACCAGCAACTCGATGAGTGTGAAGCCCCGGCGTGCGGTGCGGAACATGACAGAGTCCCCAGTCAAAAAAAAGGTAAAAACAAATGAGAGGTCGGACAGTCACAGGGAGAATTGACTTATTGGAGTGTAAACCGATCCGGCGGGGGGTGCAAGGGAAAAATGCGAAGGCGGCTTTCTCGCCTCGGCGAAGCAGTCCGCCCACTGGCCCGGCCGCACGTCGATCATCGCGTTCAGCGTCGCGTCGAACGGCTTGCTCACGGGCTTCGGCCCTCCGGTCACGCGGTCCGGGGCCGCATGACAGCGAACGTCGCGCCGCCCGCGCCGCCGCGGCGTTCAGGATACCAGAGTGGGGACGGAGATGGGAATGAAAAGCGCTGGCGCGCCGTCACCGGGCCGCGCTTACCGCTTCCACTTGCCGCTGGTGATGATTAGCACGCCGACGACGCCGACGACGATCACCATGATGACGACGCCGTTCTGCTCGGCGATGAAGGTGGTCCAGTGCTTTTGGAAGCCGTACCAGAACCCGGACGCATAGGACGGCGTGGGTAAGGCCAGGCAGAGGAAGACCGCGAATAAGCTCAAGTGGCGGAACATGGTGTCTTCACAAGTTAGTATCGGCTCACATCGCTTGGCGAGCGGGGGGCGTCAGCCCCCTGTCTTCGCTTCAACAAGACAAGACAGGGGGCTGAC
>JAYUGD010000299.1:0-15434 GCA_043767785.1 Zavarzinella sp.
CCCCCGACATCGTCGGGGAGACGCCTGACGGTAAAGTAGTCCGGGTGTCTGACTTCCGGGGCAAAGTCGTCTTGGTCGATTTCTGGGCCACGTGGTGCGGGCCGTGCCGGGCGCTCCTGCCCGAGACGCGGAAAAAAGTGACCGAGACCTACGCCAACCGGCCGTTCGTGATCGTGGGGATTGCCCAAGACGACCCGGAGACCGTCCGGGAGTTTCTCTTGCGCAATCGCATGCCGTGGGACAACATCGCGGATACCGGACGGCGAATCGGAAAGCAGTGGAACATCGACGCGCTGCCGAGTTTCATCTTGCTCGACGAAGAGGGGGTGATCCGCGACCGGCAAGTGGGCGGCGGGGACACGGAAACGCTCTGGAAAGAAATCGACGTGTTGGTGCGGCAAGTCGAAAAAAAGTGAGCCGCGTTCTTCGGGCCAAATAGTCTGTATCCATAACCGTCCTATGACACCCGACTGGCTCGCTTTTGACCTGCCGCCGGACTTGATCGCCCAACACCCCACGCCGGAACGGGACGGTTCCCGGTTGCTGGTTGTCGATCGAGTCACCGGCGCCCTCTCCCACCGACACTTCCGCGACCTCCCAAGTCTCCTGCGGCCCGATGACCTGCTCGTCGTCAACGATACTCGCGTGTTGCCCGCCCGGTTGTACGGCCGCCGCGAACGCACGGGCGGCGCGTGGGAGGGGTTGTTCCTGCACGAGACCGCCGACGGCCTTTGGGAGTTGATGACGCAAACACGCGGCAAGCCCGCCGTCGGGGAAGTCATCGTCATTGAACCCGGTCGATTTTTCCTGACGCTTCGTGACCGGGCGGGTGGTCACTGGCGGGCCGAGCCGTCCGTGCGCCGGCCGGCCTCGGACTTGCTAACCGAGTTCGGCCACGTCCCGTTGCCGCCGTACATCCGCAAGGGCGTCGATGACGCGGCCGACCGCGAGCGGTATCAGACGGTGTTTGCCGAACAGCCCGGCTCCGTCGCCGCCCCGACGGCCGGCCTGCACTTCACGCCGGAGTTGTTGGAAGAGTTGGGGCGCATCGGCGTGCGCCGGGCGGCCGTGACGTTGCACGTGGGGCTTGGGACGTTCGCCCCCATCAAGACGGAAGACCCGTTCCAACACGAAATGCACGCGGAATGGGGCCACGTCCCCGCCGAGACGGTGGCCGCCGTCGAACGATGCCGCGCGGCCGGGGGCCGGGTGATCGCCGTGGGGACAACGGCCTCGCGGGCGTTGGAATCGGCTTGGGCCGATGGAACTCTCAAGACGTGGATCGGCGAGACGCGAATCTTCATCAAGCCGCCACATGAGTTCGGTGTCATCGACGGAATAATTACCAACTTCCACCTGCCGCGAACGACGCTCTTGATGCTCGTGGCGGCCCTCTGCGGCAGCGACACGCTCCGGCGGGCGTACGCAGAGGCCATCGCCCAACGCTACCGCTTTTTCAGCTACGGGGACGCGATGCTGATTGTGTGACCATGCAAAATGCAGCACTGTTGGACGATGTGAAGAGGACTGGCTTTTTTTGATATCGAGACTTATCTTGAAAAGCAAATTATAATACATTCATCATTATGACGATTGCCGTTAAAACTACACCCGAAAGATCGTTGTTGTTTTGACGCCATCGCGTGGTCGGACACGCGGCCGGCCGGTGACATTTTCGCTTGATCGCCCTCGCCGCAAAACAATGCGAATCAAAGACTTAAAATCCGCTTTGTAAAATCCGCCGGCCGTCCACTTGACACGCATCGGAGGGATGCCATACGATGCCATTCGGATTGCACGTCCGCTAGGGATTGGCCGGGGCTTCCCCCGAACCAATCTGACCCGGGAATCCTCACACTCCCGTTTCGGTTTCATCATCGGCTTGGGCGCTCTCCGTCCCGGCTTTTTCGAGGCAGTCCCGCCCCCGGCGGGCCGTTTTTAGAGGTAGACCGCGCGAGAACACCGTTTCCCCCGTCGGCTAGGAGTTGCGACCATGAGTTTTGCACCATGCGTGAAGGAATTACGGGACGGCTGGTTCCCCCACACCACGGACGCGGGCTTGAAACGGCTCATCACTCTGTTGGACTCCGGCAGCCCCCTCCTCGTCCACGGGACGTTCACCAAATCGCTGCCGATGGGCTGTTTGGCCACTCATATTGCGTGGCACCACCCGGCCACCCAAAAAATGTCCCACGACGCCGGCGTCGTCTGGCTGAGCCACATTGCCGGCCTAAACCCGGCCACGTCCTTGGTCATCCGGGCGTGGGATGAGGGCGGGCAGGCCAATTGGGATTTGCGGAACCTGATCCTCGCCGCGTGCCGTGAAGAATGGCTCGACCGGGCCGAACGGAACGCGGACCTGACGGACGACTACCAAGATGCCCTCCCCGCGTTGACGGCCTAAAAGTCATCCCCTCGGATCAATCGCACCGGGCCGCACGGCCCGGTTTTTTTTCGCCGTCACGGGGCGTCGTCCCGGTTTTCGTCCGCGATGCGCAGCCGCGGAATGGCCTCTTTCAACTTGGCCCGGCCCTCCATACTGACCTCGGTTTTGATCAGTGTCACCATTTCCAAATCTGTCAGGGCGATCAACGTCGGCAAGCAGGCGTCGGTCGTCGCGGTGTGGTCGAGGTAGAGATGTTGGAGATTCGGGAACGCCTTCAATTCGGCGACGCCCGCGTCCGTGACCTTGGTCGAACCGAGATTCAGCCCCGTCAAATTCTTGAGCGGCCGCAGCGTTTTCAGCCCCGCGTCGGTGATGTCGTCGCCACGTAGCCCGACATACTCCAAATCCGTCAGGTTCGTGATGTGCTTCAGGCCGGCGTCCGTCACCAAGGTCTGGCCCATCGGGATGCGGCGTAAATGGCGAAGTGTGCCGATCGTTTTTAAGGCTTCGTCTCCGATGGCGGACTGGAACAGGTTCATCTCGCGCAGGTTCGGCAGCGCGGACAACATCTTGGCGGCCTCATCGTCGAAGGTCTTCGTGGACGCGGAGAGCGACGTGATTTCTGGGAACTCCTTGAGGAGCGCCATCGCTTCGCGCATCTGTTTCACGGCGTCGAGATCGACGTGGTCCACGGCGTCGCCGTCATACGTAATTCCGGCGCCGAGCATTTCCAGTCGGCTAATGTACCCGTGCCGCTTGCGGTTGAGAATTGCTTGGGCCGTTGCCGAGACTTGTTTGGGAGAGCCGGCCAGTTTCCGCAGGGCGTCGCGGGCGGCGCTCTCCGTCGCGGCGTCCGGGGACTCGGCCAACTCACCCAATATCTTGATGGCCCGGTCGGCCACCTCGGCGTTCTCAGACCCCGCCGGGGCCACGAGCGCTTTCACCGCCAATGAACCCGCGTTCTGTAAATTCCGGGAAGCCGCGTCACGGACGCGGTAGCGCGGGTGGTCCAAGTCGCGGACCCATTGCTGGATGTCGGCGGCCGACGGGGGCGCCGACGACGCGGACGAGGCGGCGAACAGCATAACGGCGACGGTGAACGACCGGGCCATGAATCGGCCCCACCGAACGGGAGGCGAAAAAAATCCACGCGGCTTCATCAACACAATATGTAACGCACCCGGCCCGCCGAAGGAAGAAGAATCTGCGGTCAGTCGCCGGATTTGTCCCGCACGTTGAACTCCAACTTCCACTTTTCCTTGTTGTCCCGGCCGAAGCACCACAATTCCAGTTGCCCCACCTCGGTCACTTTTGTGTGCAGGTGGACCGGCACCACGCGGCCGGCCTGCCCAGGCAGCGTCGCCGTCACCGGGCTGAGTTCTTCGATCTCCGATTCCCACTCCTCCACCATCACGCCGGTCGTGTCTTGCCGGCGTACGCTCGACCCGAGGAAGCGGAACTCGACCGGCTCCCCCGTCACCAAGCCGAATTCCTGCCCCGGCAAGTCGCTCTCCGTCCCCTCTTCCATGCCGAACGGGGCGACGCAGAGCGCCTTCATCGGCCGCGGCATGCCGGGGACGGCGGGCATCGCGGTTTCGATGCCGATGTAGTAGGCGCGGGCCGTGCCCCCGCGAATGCGGACGCCCTTCCCGCGCCGGACCATGCCGTAGTAGGCCGCCCCGCGGGCCACGGACAAGTCGAGGTCGGCCCCCTGCAACGTGCGGACGGGTTCCGCCTTGGCGTCCTTGGCCCACTGGTTCAGCACGCCGGTGAGACGGTCGCGCAGCACGGGCGATTTGAACACGCCGCCGTTGAAGAGGATCGCCGTCGGCAGGCCACTGGGGGCTTTCTTCTTCTTCCCTTTCGTTTCCCGGTTGAGCAGGAAATCCGCTTGGCGGGAGAGGAAATGAGCCAAGTGCCGCGTGACCGCGGCGTCCGCGACGTAGGGCAGGCCCAACTCTTGAAACCCGGCGGTGCGGGCCTTGCCCGGCTCGGCGTCGCGCGGGCATGTGGGGAAAAAGCCGTCCAGCAGCACCTTCTCCACGTCGGCCCGCGTCAATTCCCCTTTGATCGTCCCGGCGATGACTTTGCTTCCACGGCCGAGGACCGTCACGGGGGCGGCGTTCACCGTGGCGTTGCCGAGGATCGTCTCCTTCGCGGAGCGAGCGCTGTGGGCCAGTTGCACCATCTGGGCCGCGTCGAGTTTCAACCCTTTGGCCGCGAACGCTTGGGCCGCCGTGTAGGCGAGGGCCAAGTCCATGTTGTCTCCGCCGAGCAGCAAGTGATCCCCGACCGCCAACCGCGTCAACGACAGGTTGCCGGCTTCCTCCGTCACTTCAATGAGGGTGAAGTCCGACGTGCCGCCGCCCACGTCAGCGACGAGGATCAGGTCGCCGACTTTCACCTGTTCCCGCCACTCTTCGCCGGCCGCGTTCAGCCACGCATAGAAGGCCGCTTGCGGCTCCTCCAACAGCGTCATGTTTTCAAACCCGGCCGCCCGTGCGGCTTCCACCGTCAATTCCCGGGCCACGGCGTCGAAAGACGCCGGCACGGTCAGGATGATGTCTTGGGCTTCCAGGCGGTGTTCCGCCACGTCCTTGGCGACGGTGGCGTTCCACGCCTCGGCCATGTGTTTCAGGTAGCGCGTGGCGGCCTCCAGCGGCGATACTTTGCGGCCCCCTTCCGGGGCCTTCCACGGCAAGATCGGGGCCTTGCGGTCCACCCCGTTGTGCCCGAGCCACGACTTCGCCGACGACACCAGCCGCGTCGGCACCTGCGACCCGAAATTGCGGGCGAACTCCCCGACGCACCAGTCCCGATTCGCGTCCCACGGCAGTCTCAAACTCCCGGCCGGCTGTTCATTCGGGCCGGGCAGGTACAGAAACGACGGGAGCAACGGCCGGTTCTCGACCACGCCGGGGGCGACCACTTGCGGCACGCCCATGGATTGGCACGCCGGTGAATCCCCGGCCCCGGTATCCGCGAACGCCAGCGCGCTGTTGGTGGTGCCCAAGTCGATGCCGACGACGAACCGTGAACCGCTCATGTGATAACCCTCGGAATCAATGGCTTATTTTACGGGCCGGAGGGCGTCTTGCGAGGGAGGAGACCGCGCTTCGGCCCCGCCCCTCCCCCATTTTTCCGGTGACAACGTTTCGTCGGCTCCGTAATTCCTCTGAGAAGCCTTTCCCGCCCCCGGGTGCCAGTCTCCATGCCGACCCGACTTTCCCCCGCCCTGCTGACCGGCCTCGGGGCCGTCGTCTTCCTCGCGAACGCCGGCCTGCTGGTACTGCAACTGCTTGCCGGCAGGTATCTTGCGCCGTTCATCGGCTCGTCCGTTGAGACGTGGACTTCCGTGATCGGCGTGTTCCTCACCGGCATCGCCCTCGGGAACCACTTCGGCGGCAAGATCGCCGACCGCTCGCCGAACTCACGCACCTTGGGACTGTTGCTGTTACTCGGCGGGATCAGTTCCCTTTCCATGCTGGTCGGGTCGATCCTTTGTCACAAGACGGGCTTTGACTCCGTCTTTCCACTGACCGCCCGCATCCCGATTCTCGCCGGCCTCTTTTGTCTGCCGCCGGCGTTCATCCTCAGTCTGATGACGCCGCTGACGATCAAGTTAATGCTCTCAGACGTGACGAAGGCCGGGCGAGTGGCTGGCGTCGTGTTCGCCGTTAGCACGCTCGGGTGCTTGCTCGGGAACTACGCGACCGGCTTTTGGCTGATGGCCGATTACACGCTGGACGCCATTTCCATCGGCGTCGCCTGTGGGCTGGCTCTTTTGTCCGTGCCAATGTTCTTTACGTCCTTCGCGGCCCCGCCCTCGACGGTCGCGGCGCCGTCGAAGATTGTGGAACACGACCCGCTCGGGTTTAAGCGGGACATCCGCTTGGCCTACGCAGTCGTGTTCATCAGCAGTTTCTGCGGCATGTCCTTGGAACTGACGGCCTCGCGCGTGTTGGCGCCCGTGCTGGGGGTGTCGCTCTACTCCTGGACCGGCATCATCGGCGTCATGCTCGCCGGGACGGCCTGCGGCAACTACCTCGGCGGCGTGCTGGCCGACAAGGGGTACGCCACCGCCCTCAAGCGGTTCGCCATCCTCATGGCCGCGCTCGTCGGCTTCGCGGCCACGCCGGTCTTCCTGCGGTCATTCAGTTATCTGGGCCACCCCTTGGCGGAGACGCCGCAAGGGGAACCGGCGATGCTGTACGACTACCGCATCGTCGGGGCGATCATCGCCGTGCTGCTGGTGTTGGGCGCGAACGCCATCAGCGGGATGCGCATGGGCAAGGTCGCCATCCTGTTCGCGTCCGGCGCGGCCCTCGGCTGGCTGCTGGCCTTCCCCGTCACGCGGTCCTTCGACTGGATTCTGCACTTCAAGGCCGACACCCTGTTGTTTGATCCCGAGAAGCCGGACCAGACGGCGTACTTACTCAACGCCCTCGTCGTCCACCTCGCCGGGGCGGTCGGCGGGGGCCTCATTGCCCTCGGGCTGCTCTACGAAACGCCCAACACGGCCGACACGCGGCCCAAGCCGTTGAGCTTGACGGTGTGCTTCTTCCTCGCCGCCCTGTTCGTGGGCTTGGTCGTGATCGGCAACGGGATGATCCAGAACCCCCGGCTGAAACTGTACGGCCTCTTGATGGGGCAGGACCTCGTGCTGAACATCGTGACGATTACGTTCCTGCTGTTCTTCCTGCCGATGGTCTTCCTCGGCGCCGTCTCGCCGCAGGTGATCCGGTTGAGCATCCGCGACACGGCCCACGCCGGCCGCACGGCCGGGAGCATTTATGCGTGGTCCACCACCGGGGCCATCGTCGGCACGTTCGTCGCCGGGTATTTCCTGATCGGGGCGCTGGGCATGGCGCGCGTGCTGTACGGCATCGCGTTCGTCCTCATGCTGCTCACGTTCGTCATCGGCCGGCTGTGGCGGCATACGTCGATGCTGTTCGTCGGCAGCATCATCTTGGGCGGGGCGCTCACCGGCCTGATCGCCACCAAGTTCGGCGGCGGTAACTACACGCTGGAGACGAAGTATTACGCCATCGCCGTCCGCGACAAGGACGACGAGGGGCTGATTAAGACGATGAGCCTTGACTTGCTCGTCCACTCCTACGTGAAGATGGGCGACCCGAGTTTCCTCGGCTACCAGCACGAAGAGATCCAAGGGGAACTGGTTCGCTACGCCCACGCGAAGGGGCGAGCGAACGTCCTCATCATCGGCGGCGGCGGGTACACGTTCCCGCGCTGGGTGGAGCACATGTTGCCGGACGTAGCCGTGGACGTGGTCGAGATCGACCCCGGCGTCACCGAAGTCGCCCACGCGGAACTCGGCCTTTCCCGTCAGACAGCCATCAAATCCCACCACATGGACGGTCGGCAGTATATCCGTGAGAAGGCGCCGAAGGGGCATTATCAACTGGTGATCCAAGACGCGGTGAACGACCTGTCCGTGCCCACGCATCTGATGACGAAAGAGTACAACGACGCCGTGAAGGCGACCCTCGCCCCGGACGGGGCGTACCTGTTGACGCTGATCGACTCCATCGAGTACGGCGAACTGTGGCGGGCCGCTGTCGTCACGATGCGGGAATCCTTCCCCCACGTGGTGATGCTGGCCCCCAACGGCTTCTCCGAGAAGACCGGCCGCAACGTATACGTGATTTACGGCTCGGACGTGCCGTTGGACTTGGCCGGCGTCCGCAAGGTCACGGCGGCGTTCAACGAACAACTCGCGGCGACGCCCGAGGGATTGGCCGGAATGGGGACGGTGTTCTCGCCCATGCTCACGGCGGCCGCGGACGCGGTGCGGCAGCGAGACTATTCGAAGACGTTCGACAAAGAGGAGATGGACAAGGTCTTGGCCGAGCGGCCGGCGCTGATCCTTACCGACCAATACGCCCCGGTGGACAACTTGATGGGCGGTATCTTCCTCAACCGCTACAAGCCGCGGAAGAAGTGACCGCCCCGTAAATCTCGCGCAGGGGGACGTTCTTCTCGCGCGCAAGCCGGGCGCAGTCATCGTACTCCGGGGTGACGATTTCCAAACCGTCACGGCGGCCGACTTTCACGCGGACCGGCCCCCACGGCGTTTGCATCTCCTGACTCTCCCGCTGAAGCACGGACCGGCTCACGGCATAGCGGCGGATGCCGAAGGTTCCCGTCTCGCGGAAGATCACCGCTTCCAAGGCGGGGACCAACTGATTCGGCGCGATCACGCCGAGCATGACCCCCGGCCGCTGTTTCTTCATCAACAGTGGCGACGCATATACGTCCAGCGCGCCGGCCCGCAAGAGTTCCTCGAAGCAGAAGCCGATTACTTCCGGGGACACGTCGTCCAAGTTCGTTTCCAACACGGTGACAGTGTCGGCGCTGGCCGCGGCATTCGCCGTCCCGATGAACACGCGCAGGATATTGGGCCATTCGATGGGGTTTCGCGTGCCGGCCCCGCACCCGACCCGTGAAACGGTCATCGACGGCTGTTCGATGAATTCGTTCACCACCGTGGCGAGGATCGCCGCCCCTGTCGGCGTCACGAGTTCACCGCTGACCGGGGCCGACGCCAACGGGATGCCCTTGAGCAACAGCGCGGTCGCCGGCGTCGGGACCGGCATCAACCCGTGGGCGCATTGCACGGACCCCGTGCCCGGCGGCACGGACCGACTGGTGAACCGTTCGATCTTCAACAGGTCCAAAGCGACGGCCACGCCGGCGATGTCCGCGATACTGTCCAGCGCCCCGACTTCGTGGAAGTGGACCTTCTCGACCGGCATCCCGTGGACGGCCGCCTCGGCCTCGGCCAACTTGCGGAAGATCGCCGTCGCCCGCGCGCGCTGCGGGGCCGTCATGGCGCTGTTCGCCAGAATCTTCTCCACGTCCGGCAAGAAGCGGTAGTCGTCCTGATCCGGGGCGACGATGGTAACGTGCGTGGCGGCCAAGCCATTCCGCTTCACCTTTTCAGTTTCCAGCGTAATCGGCAGCCCGAAGGAGTGGAACACTTCGCGGATGGCGTCCGCGTCCGCCCCCGCGTCGATGAGGGCCGCGAGCGTCATGTCCCCGCTGAGGCCGCTGAAGCAGTCGAAATGCAGGGTGTTCATCAATCGGCCCTTGAGGATATATCCGTCACGCGATCCGCACGCCCGCCCGAACCACCACGTCCGACCCGTTGTAAGCGAACGCCGAATGTGGCGGGCCGCGGAGGGCGTCCACGAACGCCGGGCCGTACAACTCCAACACGCGGCAGTCGAAGCGGACATTCTCGCACCGCCACGCCTTCCACGGCGGGTGTTCGACTTGGTATTCCAGCGTGCCGCCGTCGCGTTGGGCCGCGAAGCCCCAGTAGTGTTCGGACACGTAATGCGCGACATCGGTCGGGGCCGGAGTGTACCCGTCTCCAACGGTCTCGGCGCCCAGCACGTCCCATGAGCCGGCGTGTTTCCACTCGAAACTGACGTTGCCGGGGACGGCAACAGCCGCCCGCATCGGCAGGGCGACGTACCGTTCGCGGTAAAGTGTTCGCGCCCCGACGGCAATCGCCCACGCCCACCGGGGGACGATTTCGCGCACGAACACCACCCCGCCCCGCCATTGGCCTTCCACTTTTCGTCGAACGTAAAACCGCAGGTTCACTTCGGGGAAGTTGCCGTGGAAGAACAGCGGCACGCCCAGCACGCGCGTATTCAAGAACTGGAAGCCGACGACGCTCACCAGCGTGTCGCCGTCCCACGGCTCCAACTCGGTCCCTTTTGGGACGAACGGCTTCAGTAAGGCGGGGTCGATGGCGAAGTTCACCATCAGGAGGTTTCGCCACGCCGTTCGCATGAAGACACGGGGCACGGCGTCTCCTCAGTTCGGGGCCGGCTTGTCGGCGTCCCCGAAGTTGAACTGCGGGTCCGTCACTTTGGGGTCGGTTCCGGTGATGCCGCGAATTTTCTGCCGCAACTCGTCCGTGATCTGGCTCTTCGGCGGGCCGGATTTCAGGGAAAACCAGAAGCGGCTGACGTTCCACATGGCCATCACGGCCAGGATGCCGAGGATGAGCGGCGTGTGTTCGGTGTCGGCCATCGCCAACAGCGGCGGGGGCATCCACCACTCGCGCGTCATGAACCCGACCAGCAGGGTCAGCCAGAAGATGGCGAACGAAATGTTCAAGATGCGCGTGTTCATCGGCCGGCTCCCGTGGTACGTTCATTGTCGGACGCCGGGCGTCAGGATCAACCGGGCATTGCGAGGTCTCTCCGTGAAAAAGTATCGCGTGGCCGTCATCGGCCGGACGGGCAAGGGGAACTACGGCCACGGGCTGGACACTGTGTGGGTCAACCACCCGCGGGCCGAGATCGTGGCCGTGGCCGACGAGGACGAGAAGGGCCGGGCCGCCGCCGCCAAGCGGTTGAAGACGGACAACACCTTCGCGGACTACAAGGAAATGCTGGACAAGGCGAAGCCGGAGATCGTCTCCGTCGCGGACCGCTTCCTCGACCTGCACCGTGACATGGTGATCGCCTGCGCCGAGCGCGGGGCGAGCATCTTCCTGGAAAAGCCGGTCGCGCGCACGCTTCAGGAAGCGGACGAGATGGTGGCCGCGTGTGAGAAGCACCACGTCAAGTGCGCCATCGCCCACCAGACGCGCTACAGCCCGCGCGTGGCGGTGGTGAAGAAGATGATTCAGGACGGCGTCCTCGGCGACCTGTTAGAGTTGCGTGGCCGCGGCAAAGAGGACGCCCGCGGCGGCGCGCAAGACATGATGGTGCTGGGCACCCACATTTTCGATTTGATGCGCCACTTCGGCGGCGACGCCGAGTGGTGTTCGGCCCGCATTCACCAGAATGGCAAGCTCGCGGTTCCCGGCGACGTGCGCATGGGGGGCGAGGGCATGGGTCCGATTCAAGGGGACCGGATCACGGCGACCTACGGCATGAAGAACGCCCAGACGGCCACGTTCGGGACGTACCAGACGAAAGATGCCCCCGGCAAGCGGTTCGCCCTGCACATCTACGGCAGCAAGGGGGTCGTGCAAGTGACCACCGGCACGCTGGCGGCGACGTGGTATCTCCCCGACCCGTCGTGGATGCCCGGCCAAACCAAAACCGCGTGGCAGGAAGTGACCAGCGCCGGCCCCGGCAAACCGGAGCCGTTGAAGGACGGCGGGGCCGAGGCCGGCAACCGCTTGATCGTGGACGACCTGATCGAGGCGATCGAGAAAGACCGGCAGCCGTTGGGGAGCATTTACGACGGCCGGGCGGCGCTGGAAATGATCCTCGCCGTGTACGAGTCGCACAAACTCCAAACGCCGGTCGAATTGCCCATGAAGAATCGCCGACACCCGTTGGGATGACGGGGCCGCCGTCCCTACGATAACCGTTTGCGGGCCGCTCCCCACCCGCCGCCGCTTGCCCGCTGGGACTGCAATGGAATCCGGCCCGCTCCGCGTCCGCCTGTCGATCCTGATGTTCGTCCAGTACATGGGCATCGCCGCCTGGGCGGTGCCGCTGGCCACCTTCCTGTCGGCAGACCTCGCCCACGGCGGGCTGAACTTCACGCCGACGCAAACGTCGTGGATTTACAGCGCGTCGGCCTTCGTTGGCCTCGGCGCCCCCCTCCTGCTCGGCCTGTTGGCCGACCGCCTCTTCGCCGCCGAAAAGCTCCTCGGCGTGCTCCACTTGGCGATGGCGACTGTCCTTTACTTCGCCGCGGACTATTGCGCGGAGCGGCAAATCGTTCTGCGCACAACTGCCGATCTGGCCGACGCGACGCGGGAGACCTTCAATACGCTGTTTCTGCTCATGCTGGCGAACGCCGTCTTCATGATCCTCAGCATGGCGGTGTGCAACGTCCTGTGCTTCCGCAACCTGAAGAACCCCAAGAAGTCGTTCGGGAGCATCCGCCTGTTCGGCACCGTGTCGTGGATCGTGGTGAACATCGGCCTGGACGTGTTCGGCGACGCCTTCTCGCCGCAGGCCCTGTACTTGGCGGCCGGCTTGTCGGTGTTCACCGGCCTGTACTCGTTCACCCTGCCGCACACGCCGCCGACCGGGCACGGCAAGTCGTTCGGGGAGGCGATGGGCCTGCCGGCCCTCGGCATGTTCCGCCACCCCGGCTTCCGCGTGCTGATCGTCAGCGCCCTGTGCATGGCGGCGATCCAGCAGTTTTACAGCGTGTACGCGAACTCGTTCCTGCGGTCACTCGGGGCCGTCAAGCCCACGGCTTTGCAGACGGCGGCCCAGTTCTCGGAAGTCGCCTGCATGTTGCTGTTCCCGTTCGCCCTCGCCAAGTTCGGCATGAAGTGGACCCTCGGGGTCGGCATCTTCGGGTGGGTGGTGCGCAACGCGATTTTCGCCACCGGGTCGCTGTGGTTCATCGGCGGCGTCGGCCTGCCGCTGCACGGCATGTGCTACACGTTCTTCTTCGTCGTGGCGAACGTGTACGTGGACCGGCAGGCCCCCGGCGATATGCGGGCCAGCGCCCAAGGCATCTTCACGTTCATCTCGTCGGGGTGCGGCACACTGATCGGCAACTTCGCCAGCGCCCGCGTGCTGGAGGACATGCGGACCGGCGGGGAAGTGGAGTGGGCCTTCTATTGGCTGGTGCCGGCCGGCGCCGCCCTCGCCGTCTTCGTGTTCTTCGTGACGTTTTACTCCGAGCGCGGGCCGACGACGGTTCCTTCCCGCCCCATAGAACAACTGGCGACCAATCCCGCCGCCTAAAGGCGACCCTGTGGCCCGATTCTTCAAGTACAAGTCCGCGGCCGACCTGTTGGAAGAAAACGCGCGCCTCGGCTTGGACCTTCGCCTCTCAGACGACGTGTCGGCTTTTGATGAGCCGATCACCGTCGGCGGCCGAACCGTCGGCAACCGCTGGTGCGTCCACCCGATGGAGGGGTGCGACGGCGAGTTAGACGGCACGCCCGGCGAATTGACATTCCGCCGGTATAACCGCTTCGGGGCCGGCGGGGCGAAACTGATCTGGGGCGAGGCGTGCGCCGTCTCCGGGGAAGGCCGGGCGAACCCGCGCCAGATCGTCCTCAACGAATCCACGCGGGACGCCTTCGCCCGCATGGTGCAAAGTTGTCGCGAGCAGCACCGCAAGGCATGTGGCCGGGACGACGACTTTCTGTTTGGGTTACAACTCGCCCACTCCGGCCGATACTGTTTTCGCCGGCCGGTCATCGCCTCGTATGATCCGCTGCTGGACCCGCGGACGGTCATCGACAAAAAGTCAGGCCAACGGGTGGACTCGTCTTACCCCATTGTCACCGACGACGAGTTGACTCGACTGGTCGATGACTATGTGAAGTCCGCGAAGCTGGCCCGTGCGGTCGGCTTCGACTTCGTGGACGTGAAGCAGTGCCACGGCTATCTGCTCAACGAACTGCTCGGCGCGAGGAGCCGGCCCGGCAAATACGGCGGGCCACTGAAGAACCGGACGCGACTGGCCCGCGAGATTTTTCAGGCGATTCGGGCGGCGGTCCCGGACATCATCTTGGCCACGCGGATGAACGTGTTCGACGGCATTCCGTTCCACAAATCGGCAAGCGGCGACGGTGCGGCGGACACCTTCGCCATCCCCGTCGTCAATGCGTGGGGCTGCGACCCGGCGAACCCGCTGACCCCGGACTTGGCCGAACCCATCGCGTGGGTCGCGGAGATGGAACGCCTCGGCGTCGCCCTCGTCAACGTCACGCTGGGGAACCCGTACGCCCAGCCGCATTTCGGCCGGCCGTTCGAGACCCCGCCGCCGGACGGGTACGAGTCGCCGGAACACCCGCTCGTCGGCGTGGACCGGCACTTCAAGGCCACGGCCGCGCTGCAACAACGCTTCCCCGCCCTGCCCTTCGTCGGCACCGGGTACAGCTACCTGCAAGAGTTTTTGCCGCAGGCCGGGGCCGCCAACCTGCGCGACGGCCGCGTGAGCTTCGTCGGCCTCGGCCGGGCGTCGCTGGCCCAGCCGGACGCGCCTCTGCAAGTGAAGGCCGCCGGCCGCATGGACCGCAAGCGGGTCTGCCGTACCTTTAGTTACTGCACCGCGATGATGCGGGCCAAGGACCACCCGCTCGGCCAGTTCCCGGCCGGGTGCCCGCCGTTCGACAAGGCCGCCTACGGCGACATTTGGAAAGACGTTCAGCAACTCTCAACTCGTACCCCGAAGTGACTCATGCGCGTGAATTCCGCGAAGAAACTGTTGAAGGAAGGCAAGCCGGTCGTGGGCACCTGGCTCACCCTCGGCAGCATCTCGGCCTCTCGGTACTTGGCCCGCATGGGCTTCGACTACTTGACGGTGGACATTGAGCACAACCTGATGGGCATGGAGACGGCCACGCACATGTTCGCGTCGATTGCCGATGCGAAGTGCCCCGCCCTCGCCCGCGTGCCGGCCGGCAAGCACGACCACATCAAGCGCGTGCTGGACAACGGCGCCCACGGCGTCGTCGTCCCGATGGTGAACACCCGCCAGGAGGCCGAGGAGGCGGTGGCCGCGTGCCTGTACCCGCCGAAGGGCAACCGCAGCGTCGGCGGCAGCGCGCACGCCCTGAACTTCGACGCCACGGCCACCGAGTATTACCAGAAGGCGAACGACGAAATCCTGATCGTCCTCCAGTGCGAGCACCTCACGGCGGTGAAGAACTTCGCCGACGTGTACTCCGTCCCCGGCATCGACGCCATCTTCGTCGGCCCGAACGACTTGGCCGCCAGCATGCGGGCCGCCGACGGCACGCCGCCGGCCGCGGACGTGTTCAAGGAGACATTGCAAGCCATTCTGGACGGCTGCCGGAAGCTCAAGATCCCGGCCGGCATTCACACGTTTAGCCCGGAAGAGGCTAAAATGCGCATTGCCGAGGGGTGGCAGTTCATCGCCATCAACAGCGAGTTGAAGTTCATGGTGGACGCCGCGAAGCGGTCGCTGGACGCCATCACCGGCAAGTCGTCCGGCGGGGACGCCGTGAAGTATTGAGTTCCTTCGCAAAGCATGAGGCCGGGCGGAAGCATCGTCGCTTTTCGCTCCGCGAAAAGATTGGCCATCTCGCTCGGACGACTGGCCCCTTGGGTGG
>JAYUGD010000300.1:0-2051 GCA_043767785.1 Zavarzinella sp.
GCCTCGTTCAGGGCGTCGCCGGGCTTGCCGCCCTTGGGGGACAGCATGTTCCAGAACAGCGAGTGGTTGTAGTGCCCGCCGCCGTTGTTGCGGACGGCCGTGCGGATCTTCTCCGGCAGCGTGTCGAGGCCCTGGAGGATCATTTCAAGGTGCTTGCCGGCCCACGCGGTCCCGGCCAGGGCCTTGTTCAGGTTGTCCACGTAGGTCTTGTGGTGCCGGTCGTGGTGGATCTCCATCGTCTTGGCGTCGATGTGCGGCTCCAAGGCGTCGAAGGCGTACGGCAACTTCGGCAGCGTGAAGACGGGGGCCTCGTCTTTCTTCGGCTCGTCGGCCCGGATCGACAGGGGCGGCAGGGCCAGTCCGGCGACGGCGGCGCCGGCGGCGGTTTGGAACATCTGGCGGCGGGACAGGGATGACATGAGTGAACTCCGCGTACAGGGGTGACAGGGACTAGGCGTGCGGTTCCATCCTAGTCCGAGTGGAAGTGGGAAGCCACCAAGAAAGCCGGCCACTTCACCGGGCTTTCACGAGAACAGGCCGAGGATGGGCTTGCCGCTGGTGATCGGGACTGGGCGGTTGGTGGCGTCCTGGAAGTGGCCGGCCGGATCGACGCCCAGCGCGTGGAACAGGGTGGCCATCACGTCCGGCGGCGTCACGGGGTTGAGCGACGGGTAGGCGCCGATCTTATCCGACGAGCCGTAGACGGCCCCCGGCGTCACGCCGGCCCCGGCCATCGCGATGGAGTAGCACATGCCCCAGTGCTTGCGGCCGGGGGTGGCGCCGTCGAACCGCGGTTCGAGGGCCACGCGCGGGGCGCGGCCGAATTCGCCGAGGCATACCACGAGCGTCGTTTCCAACAGGCCGCGTTGGGCCAAGTCTTCCATGAGGGCCGAGAAGCCGAGGTCGAACCGCGGCATCAGGTGGTCCTTCAGCGCCATGAAGATGTCGTTGTGCGTGTCCCAGCCGTATTGGTCCGTCACGTCCGGGGCCTTGTCTTGCCCGCGGATGCCGTGATTGAAGAAGACCGTCACCCACGGGACGCCCCGCTCGATCAGCCGGCGGGCCAACAGACACGCCTGCCCGGCCCGGTTGCGGCCGTAGCGGTCGCGGACGCTTTCGGGTTCTCGTTCCAAATCAAAGGCCCGCGTCGCGGACGGCGTGGACAGCAGTTCGTAGGCCTGCCGGTTCAGCGGGTCACGCTCGGCCGTCGCCGGGAGGTTGACCAAGGAGGCGGCGGCCCCGTCGATCTGACTCAGTAGGCTGCGCCGGCCGTCGAGACGCAGTTCCGGCAACTCGTCGCGCGGCTCCAGCCCTTGCAGCATCGGCAATTCGTCGGTCACGTCCCCGAGCGTCAGGGGTTCGCACCCGCGGCCGAGGAAGCCGGCCGTCTGCCCGACCGACGGCAGTTGCGGGGCGAGCAGCGGGCCGTTCAGGTGAATGGCGGTGTACGGTAAGTGCTTCGCCGGCCGCACTCGGTGGAGGATGGCGGACTGCGTCGGAAAATCGTTCGGCGACTGTAGCGGGTTGGACGACTTGCGGGCGTGCGGTTGCCCGGTGAGCGTGAGGTACGCGGCCGAGCCGTGGTCGAGGTCGTCGTGGCTCATACTGCGGATGACCGTCATCCGGTCGGCCAGTCCGGCCACCCGCGGCATCAGCTCGCCGAAACGAAGGCCCGGCACCCTGGTGGCAATCGACCCGAATGCCCCACGAATCTCGACCGGGGCGTTCGGCTTCGGATCCCACGACTCGAACTGGCTCATCCCGCCGCTGGTGTAGACGAGCAGGACGGACTTGGCCTTGCCCGTCAACGACGCAGGCTTGGCCCCCAACGGCGACGCGAGCCACGGCAGCCCGGCCAAGCCGAGCCGCAGCCATTCGCGACGGTGGAGGGTGATCCGCATGTTAGAAATATAGCCGATGTGTCGGCTTGGGGTGAAGAGAAGAGTTTCACGCAAAGCTCGCAAAGAAGCAAAGCTCGCAAAGAGATCGAGAAAAAGTTGATGACCGTCTTGCAGGAAGAGAAATCAATTTTCTCGTTGGCTCTTTGCGAG
>JAYUGD010000301.1:0-5916 GCA_043767785.1 Zavarzinella sp.
TGTCACTCGCCACAAGACAAATGTTTTGGCCCCAACGGGGCGCCTGTTGATTGACCGGCGCCCCGGTGGGGCCAAAACCATTTATTCGAGGGCGTGGTCCCGGGGCGTGCCGCCCCGGGCTATTTTCCCGCGCCCCCTTGGGGCGAAAACCTGCTCACAGAAACGTAGACAAACAATACAGCACGAGGCCGATCATGAACAGGAAGCTGGTCATGCGCAGGCCCCAGTGCAGGGCCTCGCGGCCGATCTTTTCCCACGAGTCGTAGCGCGTGGCGCTGTAGACCAGGCTCACCACGACGATCAAAATGGGCAGGTGGATGTAGATGCTCACTTGGCCGGTCCCCCAGTCGGCGGCATGGGACTCGGCAGGCCGCGCACTTCGCGGAAGGCGGCGCCGGCAAGGGCGTCGTAGATCACCAGCACATTCAGCACCCCGGCGATGACGGTGTACACCCAGCCGAGGTCCCACGTCTTGTCGCCGTCGCGCTGCAGGTCGTTCAGCTTGTTCAAGTCGTCCAAGTCTGCCGCGTGCCGCTTGGTCGGGGACCGCATGAAGGCGTCCGGACTTTGGTCGCCGCCCCGCACGCTGACGACGTACTGGTAAACGGCCGGCCACGCCGCCATGCCGATCGGGAACTGGCCGACGAACTGGAACCGCGTGTACAAGTCGGAACTGACCCGGCCGCCGGTGCTGCGCTCGTCCGGGTGGAAGTTCGGGATGTAAACGTTTTGCTTGCCGCCCAAGACCCACCCGTAGAAGAACAGGGCGTACAGGCAGACGAAGAACAGGAGGCCCTTGGCCCAGCGGCCCTGCGTCAACTGGCCGAGGCCGGGGACGAGATAGCTGAGGAGCGCGCCGAGGTAGTCGTATTTGACGGGCGGCGGCGGGTCGTTGGGGTTGGCGGTCATGAAACCGGGGTCACGGGGACGGCGCGGGAGGAAGGCGGCGACACTCGTTGTTCGCCGTCGGTCCCGACATCTTACGCCGCCGCGGTTATTTGGCCCACCCAAACCGGGAGGTGTTGATCTTGGAGAGGTCCGGCTTCGGCCACTCGACGCCTTGCCACTCGCCGGCCGCCCAGCCGGCGGCCGCGAGGACCATCAGCGCGCCGGCCCGGCCCAGCCACTTCCGGCCGCCGGTCCGCCACCACGACCCCATCGGCACCAGATAGGTGAGGAAGTCGTACACCCAATTCAGCACCACGGCGGGGAACAACAGCGGGGACCGCCCCGGCGCCGCGGCCACGTTGGCGGTCGGCGGCGGCGTGACGCCGGACGGGCCCGGCGTCGGCGGGTACGCTTGCGGGGCGTAGCCCGGCGGGTACGCCGGCGAGAACGGCGGCGAATAATACGCGGCGGCCGGCGGCGTCACCGGCGGCGTGTACACGTTGAACCGCGGCGCGGCGTGGGCGGCCGGCGGCGTCACCGGGGACCCCCACGCGGCGACGGTGGGCGGCGGCGGCGGCGAGGCGTCCGCGGGTGGCGCGGGCCATTCCACGCGCCACGATTGAATACGGGACTCGCCCGTCGGGACAGGCGTGACGGCGGCCGGGTCGTCGCGGGACTCGGCGGCCAACGGCGGCAGGGCGAGCATCCTCTTCAGGAGGGCGTCGATCTCTTCCAATTGCTGGCGCGTGGGCAGGGTGTTCGTCGTGGACATGCCGGTGGCCTCTCCGTGGCACGAATCGCCCGCCCAGTGTAGCACATTCCGTCAAAAGCGGGAAAGGGGGACTGCCGCCGCCGGCCGCCGGGACGCAACCCGTTCTTGGAGAAGGGGTTTCAAGCGAATTCCGTCGGCCGGCCGTCGCCGAATTCCAAGTGTTTGTCATACCACGCAAGCGGGGCAAGATGCATGGGGTTGTTAAGGCGTGCCGGTTGTACGCCCCCGGCACAACCAAAACATCCCGCACGCCGGGAAGGTTGGTCACATCGGGAGAAGCCGGCGGACGATAGGAACGGCGAGGCTTGAATTTCGGCAATTAGCGGCTCGGAACCGTCGATGGTCTGGGGGATGCCAGCCGACGACTGACGTTCCCCGGACGGAAGGAACCTACGAATGATCCGGCGAAAAATGTGGGCGACCATGACGGGTTGCCTGGCCTTGGCCGGGGCGGGCCAAGCGCAGACCGGCGCCACCCTCGGCAAGCCACAAGCGGCCCCGGGCGCGCCGAACTATGTGGCCCGCGGCGCGGCGCCGGCGTTCGTCCCCGGCTACCCGATGCCGGCCCCGACGTACTCCGCCCCGACGCAACCGGGCGTGGCGATGCCCGGCTACACGCCGCAGTACGTGCCGCAACAATACGCCCCGCAACAATACGCCCCGCCGCAGTACACGCCACAGTACACCCCGCAATATGTCCCGCAAGGCGTCCGCCCGGCGGCCTTCGCCAGCATGCAGCCGCCGACGGCCGGGCTGCCCGCGCCGGGGCTGGCGCCGATGCAGATGCCGCCGAACATGGCGCCGGCCACGCTCGGCTCGCCGCCGGCGATCATGAGCGGCCCGCCAATGATGCAAGGCCCGGGCATGACGCACGACGGCGGCCCGGTGACCACCGTGCCGAGCTACACGATGCCCGGCCCCGGGACGTTCGGGTACGGCTACCCCGGCGCCGACGCCGGGTGCGCCAACGGCCAGTGCGGCACGCCGATGATGGGGACGATCCCCGGCGCGATGGACTGCAACACCTGCGGCCCGACCTGCCAACTGCCGACCGTGTGGATCGCCCCGGAATACATCAACTGGCGGGCCAAGGGCGCGAACATCCCGCCGCTCGTCAGCACGGCCCCGGCCGGGTCGCTCGGGACGATCGGCTTGGCCGACACCCGCACGGTCTTCGGCGGCGGCAAGATGCTGGACGACTGGCGCGCCGGCGTCCGCGTCCGCGGCGGCGTCTGGCTCGACAAGTGCGAAGGGTGCGGGCTGGATTTCGGGTTCTTCCAACTGGCCCAGCAGCGCGACCGCTTCAACGCCAACTCCGGCGGCGACCCGGGCCTGTTCCGGCCGTTCCGCACGCCGGGCGGCGCCGAGGACGCCCAGTTGATCGCCTTCAACGACCCGCAACTCGGGGCCATCCTGGCGGGCCGCGTCGCCATCAACTCGACGACGGACCTGCTCGGCGCCGAGGCGAACATGCGGAAGGTGTTGAGCTGCGACCCGTGCGGCCGGACCGACGTGATCTTCGGCTTCCGCTACATGCGGCTGCGGGACCAACTGTCGATCTTCGAAGACCTGACGGCCACCAGCAACGACCCCGGCGCCGCCGCCCCGTTCGGCACGCGGATCCAGGTGTTCGACAAGTTCACGACGACCAACGACTTCTACGGCGGCCAGATCGGCCTCGCCGGGGAGCGCCGGTACGGGAACTGGATCCTCGGGTACCGCGGCACCGTGGCCTTGGGCATCACGCACCAGAAGACGACGATCACCGGCTCGACGGCCACGAAGACGCCGGACGGCGACACGTCCCGCAGCGTCGGCGGCCTGCTGGCCCTGCCGACGAACATCGGCGAGTACACGTCCGACCGGTTCAGCTTCATTCCGGACGCGCAACTGACCCTCGGGTATCAGTTGACCAAGAACTTGCGGGTCTTCGGCGGGTACAATTTCATGTACTGGACGAACGTCCTGCGGGCCGGCGAGCAAATTGACCGGACGGTCAACGCCTCCTTCATCCCCAACCCGGGCGGGGCGGCGGGCACCGGGGCCTTGCGGCCGGCGTACGACCGCCACGACACGAGTTACTGGGCGCACGGCTGGAGCGTCGGCATGGAATTCCGCTGGTAACGGCGGGGCAGAAGCAGGAGGCTTCGGGGGGCTTCGGCCCCCTTTTTTCGTTTGGCGTCGGCTATCATCTCCCCATGCACCCCGTTCTCCGCCGCCTCGAATTCCAGACCGCCGACGGCCCGACCCTCATGGCGACGGACGAGGCGTTGATCCAGTCCGCGCTGGCGGGCCGGGCCACGCTGCGGTTCTACACATGGGCCGTCCCCACGGTTTCGCTCGGATATTTTCAGTCGCACGCCGACCTCGCCCGGCACCCGCTGTTGGCCGAGCTGCCCGTCGTCCGGCGGCACACCGGCGGCGGGGCCATTGTCCACCACCATGAATTGACCTACGCCCTCGCCCTGCCGGCCGGTCTGCCGTGGCACACCGGCGAAAGTTGGCTGTGCCGCTTCCACCATCTGGTGCAACGGGCCTTGCGGAAGTGGGACATCACGACTGTCAAGCCGGTCGTCTGCGGCGAGGAGAAGAAACTCGGCCCGTTCCTGTGCTTCCAACACCAGACGCCGGGCGACCTCGTGGTCGGCGGGGCCAAGATCGCCGGCAGCGCGCAGCGCCGGCCGCACGGGGCAACGCTGCAGCACGGTAGCATCCTGCTGGCCCAGAGTGAATTCACGCCCGAACTGCCCGGCCTGCGCGAATTGACCGGCCGCGACATTTCCCCCGCCGACCTCGCCGCCGCCGTCACGGCCGCCCTCGCCGATGACACGGGTTGGGCCGTCGAGCCGGGTGCCGTCACGCCGGAAGATCTCGCCGACGTCGCCGCGATCCGCGATACCAAGTACGCCTCGTCCGACTGGACATTGAAACGGTGACCCTCATGCGACGCGCTTTCCTGATCGGCCTGTTGGCATTCCCGGCGCTGGCGGCCGACCCGCCGAGCCGCAAGCCGGTCGTCCTCACGGACGCGGCGAAGGCCATCCACGCGGAGGCCCTCGTCATCGACGGCCACAACGACCTGCCGTGGCAGTTCCGCGAGAAGGCCTCGCTGGACTTCTTCGCGCTGGACATCAGCCGGGAGCAGAAGAAGATTCACACGGACATCCCCCGCCTCCGCAAGGGGAACGTCGGGGCGCAGTTCTGGGCCGCCTACGTGCCCACGGACACGATGAAGAAGGGCGTCAGCGTCAAGCAGACGCTCGAACAGATCGACGTGATTCACCGCATGGTGAAGGCGTACCCGGACACCTTCGAGTTCGCCACGACGACCGCCGACATCGAGCGCATCCGCAAGGCGGGGAAGATCGCCTCGCTCATCGGCGTCGAGGGCGGGCACAGCATCGACAACTCCCTCGGCGTCCTGCGCATGTACCACACCCTCGGTGTCCGCTACATGACCCTCACGCACTCTTCGACGCTGGACTGGGCCGACTCCGCGACGGACACGCCGAAGAACAACGGCATGTCCAAATTCGGCGAAGAAGTCGTCGCCGAGATGAACCGGCTGGGAATGATGGTGGACCTGTCTCACGTCTCCGCGGACACGATGAAGCACGCGATTCGCGTCACCAAGGCCCCGGTGATCTTCTCGCACTCCTCGGCCCGGGCCGTGGCCGACCACACGCGGAACGTGCCGGACGACGTGCTGAAGCTGATGCCGAAGAACGGCGGCGTCGTGATGGCCAACTTCTACAGCGGCTTCGTCGTCCCCGAGGCCGCCCGCATCCGCAAGGAGATGTTCCAGGCCTCCCGCGAGATCGAGAAGAAGTACCCGGACGAGAAGCAGCAGCAGGAGGCGATCCGCGAGTACCAGCGGGCGCACCCGATCCCGCGCGGCACGATCCACGACGTGATCGACCACATCGACCACATGGTGAAAGTCGCCGGCATCGACCACGTCGGCCTCGGCTCCGACTTCGACGGCATCGACACTTGGCCCGAACAACTCGAAGACGTGGCCGCCTACCCGCTCATCACGCAAGAGCTTCTGAATCGCGGCTACACCAAGGAGCAAATTCTAAAGATCCTCGGCGGCAACCTCATGCGGGTGATGAAGGCGGTGGAAGTGGCGGCGGGGAAGAAGTGATGCTTTGTTAGCCGCGACGCGGAGGCTTTGCGCAGCGGAGCGCGACCCGAGACGGCAACAGAGGCGAGCGACGAACACCCTTTTGCGACTTGTCACGGGACGCGCTCCG
>JAYUGD010000302.1:0-5908 GCA_043767785.1 Zavarzinella sp.
GAGGAGGGCGCGGAGGAAGTCGGCGGCCGCCGGCTCCTGCAAGCGCTGGCACAGGGCCGACGCGGACACGCCGAGGTCGCCGGCCAGATCGGCCAACGAAGCGTCCGGTTCCCGGAGCAGACGCCGGCTCAGGGCCTGGGCGACCGCGGCGCCCGACAGGCGGCGCTCGCGTTGGACGAAGCCGGTTTGCCGGGCGAGGTCGTCGGCGATGGTGGTGAGCAGGGGCTGGACAACGCGGGGGATGTCGTCAAGAATGGCAACCATGCCGGGACTCCGGAGATGAACTCGTTCGGCGGTGACACCCTAACGATAGGCCGCTCCGTGAGTTCCGGCTTAACTTAATACCGATGGTGCCATGCCCACGGCTTTGCGTGGGCATGTGATCGCTTCCCCCGCGTGAGAGCGACTGGCGGTCCCAGTCGCTCAGCATGTCCACGCAAAGCCGTGGACATGGCACCCGGCAACAAACCAATGTAGTCAATTCCATTAAATATTAATAGTATCAATTTTCTGAAGCATGAATTTCAAATCACTAATAACTGCTGGTCCCTCTGCAGAAGACCTGTCGACGATCGCATCATTGCCTTCAAATCTACGAATTAATTCCATATCAACTAGGCCGAATTTCAGAGGATTAATTCTGATGTAATAGTCCGAATCTGTGTCGACTTGAGCAGGGAAGATACTCAATGTCCCGTGAGAAAACAAAGGCAAAAACTTCGTGTCAAGCTTAGAATCGATTATAAAATCAGCAATACCAATCATAACATCGAATCTTCCATTCTTGAAATGTTGATGGGCGCGATATTTTTCTCGCACTTCGAGCCAATCATGAGGCGTCGTCTGATTCATATGCAATCCAAATTAAATTAAAAAATCTGTAACTCTTCAGCCCGTTGAACAATTGCCAAAATCAGACACAGCTGAGGGTCATTCAAGGCTACAAATGGCCACCAAAAAGCCTTTATTCGATCAGATTTTTTACGGCAACATTGGGCATGTGCGTCCATTTGCGGCAGGCTAGTTCAACGGGCAGAATGGTTGCTAAACAATCAAATTGCCTCGATTTTATCGTCGGTATAATCAAAATAGTTTACCAGTGTGGCGATTGCGTTTGTAGAAGCGATCGACGTTTTCCAATTGGGATTATTGGTTTTCTCTGCCCGCACTGCAGGGGAGAAATGATCTATTGCATACGTTTTAATTTTAAATTGGTCAAAACTCATGTCGGCATTGTTTGAGACAAAGTGCATGGCACCGTGCCTTGATGTGTTCCCAACGAGTGAGCCTAATTCCCAAGGAGTGGTGCTGCCGATATTGTATCCATTAATTCTAACAGAACCAAATCCAGTGCTCTTGGCTTCCTTGGCTGCTTGATTCCAATAGTCCAGATTGAACCCCTCGAGATTAAAGAATATTTCCTTAGATTGTTCCACTGCCACACGGAATGCAGAAGCGAATTTGCTGCTAGTGCCACCGTTTACATCTGCCGGATCCCAACTGAGGTCACCAGGATCTCGACCAAAGTATTCTGGCAGCCAATCCTTATACATTTTGGCATCGTGGTTTCTCGCGAAAGTTAGCAAGCCAGCATCCAGTCCCAAGGCAATGTTTATACATGCATTGTGCGCCCAAATGCTCCAGTCCCAGCTCTCGTTGCCAACAAAATAGGTGTGCCAATCAGCTACACTCAAATTGTACACGACCCCATAATCGTCGGTGTCAGCGATTGATAGAACACAGGATGTCTCATTTCCTTGGCCCAGCAACCAATCGCCAGCATTCAATTCAGAGGCAGGCGTCCAACCTCTGTTTTCAACAAAAAATGGATGCTCAGGCGTAGTGCGGATAACTTGCCCTTTAATGTTAAGGTTGATAATTCTGCCTGTTCGGACAAAAATTTCCTGAACTTGCTTCCACTCAACCTGCCCATCAGGCCGATTCTCGTCCCGTGACGCGACGTAGTCGTCGGTCGTGATCCGCTCAATCTCCCGGTAACCGATGCCCCAGACGCCCTTGGCGAGCAACTTCGTCCCGGCCGCGAAGCAGGCGCCGGCCTCGCACACCTTCTCGATGGCCTGCATGTCCTTGCTGAGTTGATCGATAGCCGTCTGGAAGACCTTCTTTTCCGCGTTGAGGGCCTTGATCTTGACTTGGACGTCCGTTGTCTTGGCCCGCTTGCCCTGCTGGTCCTTCGTCGCCGCGTTCACCTGGTCCTGGGCGGTCTTCACCTTCTGGAACTCGGTCGCCACCGCCCCCGTGAGCCGCGTGTTCGCCGTCTGGTACCTGGCCTGCGCGGCCGGCTTCTTGTCCGGCGGCATGTCGTTAATCTTCGTCTGCCAGTAGTCCAGCAGGGCGCGGGCCGTCTTCGTCTGGGTCGGCTGGCCCTTGCCCTGGTACGGCATCATGACCTCGCCCGTGCCGTTGGTGTACCGGCCCCACAGGCCGCGCGTCTTGCCCCCCCACTCCCACGTCTTCGCCTTGCCGACCTGGCCCTTGCGGTCTTCCTCCGTCCCGAGCTGCGTCGCCCCGCCCCACGCCCGCTTCAGGATCTTGTCAGCGAAGCCTTTTAGTTTTTTGAACAAATTGCCGATGGCGTTTTTTACCGCGTCCTGCGCGTGCGTCAGACCTGCCTTGATCTTTTCGATGACGTTTTTGGCCCCCGGGATCTTGTCGACGACCATGTCGAGGGCAATCGGCCCCATCGCCTTGATCGCCCGCAAGGTCGCCATCTTGACCGCCGTCACTGGCGCCCCGGCCCCCGCCTGCAAGCCGACCACCGCCGTCGCGACGTTGTTGATCTCTTCCCCGATCTTCTCGGCTTTCTTGATCGAATCGAAGAAGAATTTCACCCCGTCGTAAATGTTCTGGAAGATGGTAATAATCTTGTCCGGGGAGGGGACGGGGATCAACGAGATGATTTTCGTCACCACGACTTTCCCCACCTCATATGTCAATTTCTTGGCCACTTCCTTGAGCGCCGCCTCCCCGATCACCTTCGGGTCCAAGTCTGCCAGCCATTCTTTCAGTTGCGCTTCGATGTTCTCGGCTTGAACGTATTCCTTCAACTTTTCCACGGTCAAGGCGTCGAAGAGGCCTCCTTGGTCTTTGTTTAACTCATTCTCGACCGCCTCGTACAGCGACGTCAGCAATTCGACGTTGTCCGCCCCCAGATTCGCCCGTGCGATGTCCAGCAACTGCGGCCATGTCACACCCATGGCATTCAGCACAAACGCCCCAACTTTTTTCCAGTCTTCGGCGGTCTCGAATTTCTTCGGGATGTCGGCGGCGTTGATGTCAAAACCGAGCTTGCCTGACGCCCAGTCCAGCGCCACTTCTTTCAGATTCCCACCCAGGTCATCTACGAACGCCTCGAACCCGCCGCCCAGCCCCTTGGCGAGGTTTTCCGTGAAACTCGCGGGGTTTTCCAAGAAGGCGTCCACGATTTTCGGCCACGTTTGCCCGAACTGCTTGATCAAGTCTTCCAGCCGGGACACGCCCGCGGCAAAGCCCTTGGCCGCGTCGATGAAATCGGTCGCCATCTTCTCGGTCATCGAGACGAGTTCGCTGATCCCCTCGCCGACGAACCGGAAGACCGACCCGATCGTGGTTTCATCGTCCTTGACCTTGTTGGCGACGTCCAAATACGCCTGCAAGACGTTTTGGGCGACGATCTTCGTGAAAATGACCTCTTTGAACGCCTCCGTCTTTTCCGGCTCGTCGGCGTCAAACACGCGAACCTTGATGGCGTACCCCTCCGCCCCCGGCTCACTCGCGTAGGCGTGGTAGAACAGGCTCGCCTGGTCCCACTGGCCGGCGCTCCCGAAGTTGTAATTGTCCGGGGCCATCGGCTCCGTCGTAGTCGTCTGGCCGTCGCCCCACGCGATCGTGATTTTATGGCCGTCCAGCGTGCCCGGATCTTTAAACTCCCCCCATAGATTTACGGTGTTCGTCTGGTCCGGATTTTCGTCGAACGTGAGTTTCAAGTCGTACGGCAGCACGTTTGTGATGCGAAGCGGCGTGGTCACTTCCACCGGATTATTGGGGTAGCCGGCGGCGATGGCCTTGCCCGTCAGCGTGTACGCGCCCGGCTGACCGCCGACGTACGGCTTGTTGTCCGCGTACTTGTGCTTGAGTTCCCCGACGATTTGGATTTTGCCCCCGTCTGTCGTCTCCTGCCGGAGCGTGAGCGCTTGCGGCGCCGCCCCGGCCGCCTCGTCCCCCCACAGAATGCTCGCGGTCGCCCCCGGCCCGGTCCACATGGCCGCGGTCCCGTAGTACAGGACCTCGAACTTCGCCGTCCCTTCGACGCCCTCGCTGTCGAGGTCGGCCGGCCACACGTCCACGGCCGGCGGGTTCGACGTGACGGTGATGTCGAACGGCTGACTGACGTACATGAGCGGGTCGTCGTCGTCGCTCAGGAAGGCCGTGCCGTGGAACACGCGGGTCGTGGCCGCCCCGCCGGGGGCGATCGCCTCGGTCGGGTACTCGTGCTCGAAGGACAGGTGGCCGGGGGTGTGGGCCGCGGCGGCCGTCCCGCCGAATTTGCCGTCGCCCCAGTCGATGACGACATTGTGGAAGTCGTCCTTGCCCACGTCCCCGACCATCACGTTGATGTGGTGCGTCCACCCGGTCTGCCGGTCGGCCACGCCGCCGCGGTCGACGACGCCGATCACCGGCAGGACGTTGTGAACCGTGTAGCCTTCCCCGCCCGAGAAGTACTCTTCCGTCGCGGAGGCGTCCGCCTGCGCTTGTTCGGGCGGCAGCCCGTCCGGGATTCGATACAGCTTGACGCTCAACGTCAATATGTTGACCGGCACCCCGTCCCCGGCGGCCAGCGGCTCTCCGTCCGGGTGAACGCCGTCGTCGCGGACGGTGTGCGGCGGCAGGAGCAGCGTGTTGGTCCACGTGTCCAGGAGGATCGGCGGCGTGCCGGCGGCCTCGGCCGGCGCTTCAGGGGTGGTCGGCGTGGCGGGCCTCGCCGGCCTCGCGGCCATGTCCACGAACCGATCGCCAATTTGTCCCTTCGCCCCCCACACGTGGCGGTCGTTTTGGACCCAATTCGTCGGCATGTTGTGCTGGTAAAGCGGCATCTCCAACTTGGCGCCGTCCCCGAATTTGATCGCGATCCGGCGAATGAAGCGCGGGTCAAGCGTGTTCAGGTTGACCTCGGACGTGAAACCGTCCCCCTCGTTGAACTCCTTGTTATGGACCGTCACCCGCGGGGCCGGCGGCGTCGGCGGGGCCGCGGTCACCTTGATGTACGCCGTCCCCGTGGCGCTCTCGCCGTTCGCGGTGACGGTGAACGCGACCGCGTCGTCCCCCACGAACGCCGCGTCCGGCGTGTACGTGAACGTCCCGTCGTCCTCCAGGTTCAGCGCCCCGTGGGCGGGGGCGGCGGCCGTGAACACGACCGCGTCCCCGTCCGGGTCGAACCCGGTCAGGTTGCCCCCCAACACGTGGTCGTTCTGGACCTCGAACCGGCCGTCCGACGCCCGCGGCGGGTTGCCGTAGGCCGTGACGGTGACGGTGACCTCCGCCTCGTCGGCCAGCATCCCGTCGCTCGCGGAGTATGTGAACGTGTCCGTGCCGTGGAAGCCCGTCTCCGGCGTGTAGACGAACCCGCCGGTGTCCGGGTCGATGTCGACGGCCCCGTGGCCCGGCAGGGTGAGGGCCTCGAACGTGAGCGGGTCGCCGTCCACGTCGCCGGCCGTGAGCGCCCCGGCCGCGGCGGTGTTCTGCCGCGTCGTCACCCTCTTCGGGGCGGCGACCGGGGCGGCGTTAGTCACCTGAATTGTCACCGTCGCCGTGTTGCTGTCGGCTTGGCCGTCGTTGGCCTTGTAGGTGAAGGCGTCGCTGCCCAAGAAGCCCGCGGCCGGCAGGTAGTCGAACGAGCCGTCGGCGTCGA
>JAYUGD010000303.1:0-15406 GCA_043767785.1 Zavarzinella sp.
AGCGTCGCGGCTAAACGGAATCGTCACCGCAGCGACTCCAAAATCCCAAGCCGCATGGCCGTGATGCTCGGCAACAGCCCCCCGATGCGGCCCATGACGATGGTGAAGAGCAACCCGCACACCACCACGTCCGGGCCGAAGACGAGCCGAGTGACCACGGACCGCCCGCCCGGCCCGCCGCCGCCGGACACCGTACTGGTGATCGAAAGCCCGCCGCCGGTCGCGCTGGCGACGGCCTCGACGGCGAGCAACACGCCGATGCCGGCCATGCCGCCGATGAGGGCGATGGACAATGACTCCAACATGAACGAAACGAGAATTTGCCACCGCTTGAAGCCGATCACGCGAAGCACGCCGATGTCCTTGGTCCGCTGGGCGATGGCCGCGAACATCACCAGCATGATGCCGATGATGCCGCCGAGAGCCATGATGATCGCCACCACCGTCACCATGTAGAGCAGTTGTGAATTTGACTTGCCTAGATCCTCGTAATACTTGAGTTCGTTGACTGCCCGCACCCGCGGCGTGGTGAACTCCTTGGACAGCCAGGCGGCCATGATCTGGGCCGAGTCGTCCGTGTCGTCGTCGATGCGCATGACGACGGTCGTGTACACCTGCTTGCCGAACTGCTTGGACACGCGGGCGTTCGTCGCCCACGTCTCGGACCCGAAGGTGGACCCGGCCGATTTCGTGATGCCGACGATCACCATCTTCAGGTCGCCCAACGTGAACGTGTCCCCCACGTCCATCTTCTCCCGGCCGTAGTCGTCCGCGAAGGCCGCCGCCGCCCCCTCGCCGACGACGCACGGCACCGCCGTCGTCCCGTCCGGCAGGGCGACGCTCCCCTCCCGGCCGAACCACTCCCCCTTCAAGAGTTCGAGATTGTGGACCTTCCCGGCGATCACCGCGTCTTCGAGGCCGCGGAGTTGCACGAACCGCCGCTTGCCGCGGACGGTCGGCGACTCTTGGTTGACGATGAAGTACGTCTCCTTGCTGACGAGTTTGACCGGCGGCTGGCCGGGCGCGCCCGGCACGGTCTTGATCGTCACGGGCTTCGGCAGCGTCACGGCGCCGTCGTTGCGGTAATCGACGAACGCCTTCTCCAGTTCAAGACTGCCAATGTCACCGTAGGCGAGGTTGCTGAACACCTCGTCCGGCGCCCCTTCGGAGAGCACGAAGACGTTCCCCGGAATGCCGGAACTCCCCGTCAGCCGGTTGACGCTGTCCACGAAGCCCATCATGATCGTCAGCAGGCCCACGACCACCGTGAACGCCAAGCCGGTCATGGCCGTGGTGATCCAGCGCACGCGCAGATTGCGGAGGTTGTACTGCAAGGGCACCTTGCCAATGGCGAAGACGAGCGCGAGGTCGAAGAGGTACATCAAGATGAGCATGTACGGCCACCCCTCGATCATGGCGGGGGCCAACTTGTCGGGCAACTCGGCCCCGAAGACGGCCTCCGCCGGCCGCCGACCAACGCCCAAACCCTTGACGATCTGAACCGGCAACTCGGCCCCGAACAGTCCCTCGGCGACCCGGCCGAACGTCCGGCTCCGCAGGCCGAGCCACGTGACAATTTGGACGGACGCGGCCACCAAGGCGATCAGGAGCGTGAGGCCGGAGACGAAGGCGAAGGCACGCCGCCGGGCCTTCACCCACTTCGACCCGCGCCGCTGCGTGTCCGACAGCACGACTTCCGACCCGGAGATCAGCGGGATGAACAGGATGAACACGGACAGCGGCAGCAACGCGAAGCCGATGACGAACATCAGCCCGACGATCTGGCCGAAGGACTTCAATGCCCGCAAGCCGCCTTGGGCGAACTGCCCGGCCCGTACCCGAAGGGCCGACGGCGGCTTCGGATCGCCGGTGGCGACTCCTTCGGTGAGGGCGGGATCGGCCATGCGAAAAACACCTCAACAGTTGCCAAAATGACCGGCGCCCGCTCACGCCACGCGGCTGAACACTTCGGACACCTTGATGCGGCGGGCGGACCACGCGGGCATGACGGTGCCGATCACGGCGGTCGCCGTGCCGATGGCCGGGCCCCACCACAGCGCGGCCGGCGGGACGTAAAATTTGCCGAAGAAGCCGATGGGCAGCGGGATGCCGCCGATGGCGTTGATGATCGAAAAGGCGGTGGCCGTCGACAAAAAGCCGCTCAACGCTCCGAGCAGCAGAGCCTCCCCGAGAACGAGGGCCATCACCATCCACGGCCGAAAGCCCAGCACCTTTAGCACGGCCATCTCCACCCGCCGCTCCCGCACGCCGATGCTGATGACCAGTGAGATTACCAGCGTGGTGACGGCCAGTAGGCCGGGGGCGAGGGCGTACCGCAGGAAGCTGATGAGGTCCTTGTACGGCGACAGGAAGTTGGCGTACGCGGACGACTCGATCTCCATCTTCACGGCCGGGCTGAACTGGCCGGAGGAATTCATGCGCTCGGAGAGCGTCTCGAACGCCTGCTTGTTCGGCAGGCGGACCCAGATGATGTTCATGCTCTTGTCCGCCAGCGCGTGCGCCTTGCCGGTCTTCCCTTGGTATTCGCTCAGGGCGTTGTCCAAGTATTTGCGGTTCATGGCGGCGCTCTGCTCCCACCGGGTGCCGGCCGGGAACTCGGCGACGATCTCGAAGTCGAACAGGATGTCCTTGTAGTTCATGCTCGTGACCTGGATGCGGTCCCCGACGCGCTTGTTCATCTGCGCCAGTTTGGCGTGGCCGATCACCACGGCCCGCGGGTTGCGGTTCATGAGTTGACAGGCCTCGTCGAGCAGCATGCTCTGCTCGGCCGTCAGGTCTTCGAGGCCGGGCATCATCTTCATGACCCGGTCCGGCTCCGTGCAGAATAACATTAGGGAGTTCATCGGCGTCCGCTTGGTCGGGTCAAGCGTGCCGATGACGAACGCCCACGTCATTAAGTTGTCGTCGATATTCTCCGGCTTCTGCCCGGCGGGCAGTTCCTCCAGCATGGCCCGAACGCCGGTCAGGTGGCTCGGCTTCATTTGACTGGGGATCTGGTACTTTTCCGTGACCAGCCCCTTCATGTTCGCTTCCTTGTCCTGAGTCACTTTGTCCAAAAAATCCAACACGCTCCACACGCTCGTTACGACGCACACCAAAACGAAGATGGCCAAGTATGTCAGTGATGTGCGGAGCAGATTTCGGCCGAGGCTGCGGAGGATCATGGTCAAGCCGCGCCGGCCGAAGACCAGTGAGAACGCGAAGACCGCGATCGGGAAAGGGCCGACGATCAGCAGGGTGAATAACCCGACCCCGCGGATAAAGTTAATCACTAAAGTCTGGACGGCGGTCCGTGCCTCGACAACCGAATTGACCATGAGTTCGAGCCGCCGAAGTTGCAACTTGTCGAGAGCCGGGGCGTCGGGGCCGGGCAGGGAGACCGGCCGGGCCTCCGGCGGTAGTTTCAACAGATCGGCCACCTTCGCGTCCCGCTCGGCCGCCTGTTTGATGGCATCGGCCTGCACGCGCTTCCGCTCGTCCGCCTCGTCCCGCGTCTCCTTCTTCCCGAACGGGGCGACGGACAGGCTGTCAATGAATTCCGGGCTGGCGGTCTTGTCGATCTCCAGGAGTTCGTGGCCCAACGCGGTCTGCGTCGCCCAGTCGATCTTCGTCCCCTCCGGGTAGCGGGCGACCAGTTTTTCCCCCGCTTTCCGCGTCAGGTCGTCATACTTGCCCTCGAAGACAGCTTGCGTGGTCCCCTTCACGCCCGCCGCCCGCCGCTCGAACATGTCATAGGCGCCGAAATAGCCCAACGAAATTACCGTGGCGACGACGCTGACGGCCGGGAAGCCGACCCAAATGAAGTGGGCGGCCAGCCGGCGCGCGATTTTGCCGGTCCGCTCCTCCGCGGCCCAAAACCACGTGTTCTTGTAAAAGAGGGACGCAAAAAAGATCGGCAGCGTGACGACGCCCATGACGAGGCCGACGCCGACCAACACCCCGAGGATCCCGAGGAGGTACATGGCGGCTTGGCCGAGTGAAAATTCAAGGGACATGCCCGGCATGGGGATTCCTCAAGCGGTTGGGTGGGGCCGGTAGCGTTAGACCGTGCCGGCTTTTTGCCGTTGGCCGAGTTTGGCGGTGCGGTCGTCGTCCAGCACAAGGCGGCCCTTTTCCAAGTGCAGCGTCCGCATGGCCCGTTCGGCGGCGTGCGGGTCATGCGTCACCATGATGACGGTCTTGCCCATCTGCCGACAGAGGATGTCCATGAGACTTAAAATCTCGTCGGCCGACTTACTGTCCAAGTCCCCGGTCGGCTCGTCGGCGACGATCAGCACCGGGTCCGTCACCATCGCGCGGGCGATGCCGACGCGCTGCTGCTGGCCGCCGGAGAGCATCCCCGGCCGGTGGTTCATGCGGTCGGTCAGGTTGACGAGGTCGAGGGCCGTCAGCACCTGCTTGCGGCGCTGCTCCTTGCTCATCGGGAGGAGCAGGAGGGGAAGCTCGACGTTCTCGTAGGCCGTCAGCACGGGGAGCAAATAGTAGAACTGGAAAATGAAGCCGACGCTGCGGGTCCGCCAGCGGGCCAGTTCGCTTTCGGACATGCGCGAGACGTGTTCGTTGGCGACGAAGATGTCCCCGCCGGTCGGGCTGTCCAGCCCGGCGATCAGATTCAGCAGCGTCGTCTTGCCGGACCCCGACGGCCCCATGAGGGCGAGAAACTCCCCGGCGGTCACGTCGAGCGTGAGCTTTTGCAGCACGCGGATTTCCTCGCTGCCGCGGGTGAACGACTTGTACAGGTCGCGGACGCGGACCATCGCTTGCGTGTCGGCGCTCATGCGGTGTGAACCTGCTGAATGCGGTTGAATCCCACGAACGCCCACGGACGGCCGTCCGTGGTCGTTGGGGAGTTACTTCTTCGCCGGCGGGGCCTCGTCGCCGTCGCTCTCGTCGTCGGCCTTCACCTTGGCCTTGTACGCCTCGTCCACGTGCCTGTTGAAGAACGTGACGGACACGCCCATTTCCGGCTTCAGGTAGGAGCCTTGCTTTTCCGTCCGCGGGACGACGACCTTGATGCGCACCGGCACGATGCTCTTGGCCCGGTTGGCGATGGGCATCATCCGCTCCACATAGCCGTCGTACGTGCGGTCCGACCACGCATCGGCCCGGATTTTGCAGGCCATGTTCAGCTTAATCTTGGAGATGTCCCGCTCTTGCACTTCCAAGTCCACTTCCAGTTTCCGCAGGTCCGCGATGACGCACAGGTTGGTGGAGACGCCGCCGACCACCGGGTTGATGAGGCTGCCGACTTCGGCGTTCTTGGTGAGGATAATCCCCGTCACCGGGGAGGTGATCGTGCAATTCTTCAACTTCCATTCGGTCTGCCGCTGCCGGGCGATGGCCGCCTCGTACTCGGCCCGGGCGGCGTCGATCCTCTCCTGCCGCGGCCCGGCCTTCACCAAGTCGTACGCCTTCTGCTTGGCTTCCACGCGCTTCAACCCGGAGCGGTAATTGGCCTCGGCCTGCTCGAATTCCTTCGTGGTGATGGCCGCGCTCTTCTGCGTCTCGAAGCGCTGCCATTCCAGCCGGTACTGCACTTGGGTGGCCTTGGCGTCCTCCAATTCCGCGAGGGCCTGGGCGATTTCCTCCACGCGACTGCCGGCCTGCAACTCGGCGAAGCGGGCCTTGGCCGCCGCCACTTGGGCGAATGCCTCGGCCTTGGACGCCTCGTACGGCGTACTGTCGATGCGGGCCAATTCGTCGTCCTTTTTGAATCGCATCCCCTCCTCGATGTTCAGCGAAATGACGCGGCCGGCCACGTCGATGGGGCTGATCGAGATTTGCTGGGACGGGATCAAGTACCCTTTGACTTCCAGCAGCACGGCGTCCGGGTTGGCGGTCCCCGCTTGGTCTTTCGCTTTGAAGTCAGCCTTTTTCGGCGCGCCGGCCCCAAGGTCTGCGAATGTGGGTTGACCTTCCGCCGGCTTCACCGTGGCCGCCCGGTAATACTTGATGCCGAAGCCCGCCCAGCCGAAGGCGAGCAAGATGGCGATGGTCCACGGCAGCCACGTCGCGTTGTTGTTCCGCGTCTTGCCGCCGTCCAGTTTTCCGGTCAGCCGCAGTTCCCGCACGCGCTCGCTGAGGGCCGGGATGCCGTTCGTCTCCGCCTCGGCCACGTCGGTTCGGTCACTCATCGTGGTCGCTCCCGGCCGGGTTTTTTGGCCGTGGGTTTGGTGAACAGGGGGGCCAACAGGCCGACGCACAATTCCAGCATTTCGCCGCGGTCGAAAGCGGCCGGGTCCACCGCCAACTGCATGGTGAGGCCGTGCATCAGGGCTTGGAAGAAGGAGGTAATCGTCTCGGGGGACACGTACTTGGCGAGCACGGCCGCCGGCTTCGCGCTGGTCGCCCAGTGGGCCGCCATCCCGACCCGCATGCGGCCGAACATGGCGGAGAGCTTCTCGCGGAAGTCCCCCCGGTGCCCCATCTGGGCGAGGAAGGTGTATTGCAGGGCGTGGAATTCCCAGCCGATCGTGTTCTTGCCGAGGACCGTGTGCAGCGCCTTGCTGACCATCTCCCAAATCGGGGGCAGGCTGTCCTTGTCGTGAATATCGACGGGGCCGTGGACTTGTTGAATCAGCAGGGCCAGCAGGCGGTCGAACACCGCCAGCAGAATGTCTTCCTTGGTGGGGAAGTAGTACGTCAGTTGCCCGCGCTTCATGCGGGCGGCCTTTTCGATCTTGGAGAGCGAGAGGTTGTGCAGCCCGTGCGAGATGATGATCTCGACGGCCGCCTCGACGATCTGTTCCCGCCGCGCGCGGGCGATCACACTGTCGGTCGGCGGTCGGTGAGTCGAGACTTTGGCGGCCATGCGGATTGTGGTCCGTTCGGACTAGATAAATCGTAGTCTGATCGGTCTACATGTGCAAGAGGAATCGGGGAGCAAGTGTCCCTCCTCACATTCCCCATCTCAATTCCCGTTACACCCTTCCGTAACACGACTGCTATAACGGATAGGGAACTCCGTCCGCGAGGCCGTGCCACCGTTGTTTCTGTCGCTCGCCATCTTCGGGGTGATCTTCGCCCAGCCGCTGACCGTGGCCGCCGTCGCCGGGGGCGCGGCCGCCCTCCCGGTCATCATCCACCTGTTGAACCGCAAGCGGTACGTCGTCGTCAACTGGGCGGCGATGCGATTCTTGTTGGCCGCTCAAAAGAAGAACACGCGCCGGCTGAAGCTGGAGCAGTGGCTGCTGCTCGCCACGCGCATGCTGCTCGGGCTGTTCGTGGTGCTGGCGATGGCTGCCGTCTCCCCGTGGGCCGAGCGACTGTGGCAACGATTTTTCCCCGGGAGCGTGCTGACCGTCAGCAATCAGGGCCGCACGCACCGCATCATCGTGGTGGACGGCTCCTACGCGATGACCGCCCGCCGGGAGGACGAGCGCACCCGATTTGACCACGCCCGGGACGCGGCCCGCGAGATCATTACCAACGCCAGCCCCGGCGATGCGTTCAGTCTGCTACACCTCACGTCACCCATGCAACCGCTGATCCCCGGCCCGGCCGAGGACCGCGATAAGATCCTGCGGGAAATTGACGCCTTGCCCGTGACGCACGGCGCCGCCGACGTGGTGGGCGGGCTGAAGTACGTCGCCGAATTGGTGAACAAGCCGCTCGGCAAGTTCGCCCGGCGCGAAGTGTACTTCCTCACGGACGCCCGGCGCACGGGGTGGCCGATGCCGACCGGCGAGGCCGTGAAGCCGGCTGACAGCGGGACGACCTCCGCCAGTTCGGCCGCCGCGTCGTGGAGCCGCATTTTCGCCAACGCCCGCGTGGTCTTTCTCGACGCGGCCGGCAAGGACGAAGACAACATCGCCGTTGTCAACCTGAGCGTCGGCGACACGCTGCCGCTGGCCAATCAGGATTTGGCCGTCTCGGCCCAGATTCAACTGTACGGCCGGCAGCCGCGCGAGAAAGTGCCCGTCGAGTTGCTCGTCGGCCGACCGGGGGACAAGTCGGGGCCGAAGCCCGTCGCCCAAAAATTGGTTGACTTGCCAGTGAACACGGCCGTCACCGTTAACTTCGCCCTCGACCGGCTCAACCGCCTCAAGGAACCGGGGGCATATCTCATTCAAGTCCGCGTCGGCGAAGACCGGCTGCCGTTGGACAACTCGCGGTCGCTGGTCGTCGCCGTGCGGGACACCGTGCCGGTGATGATCGTCAACGGCAAGCCGTCCCCGGAACCGCTGGACCGGGCCGGCGAGTTCCTCAAGCGGGCGTTGAACCCGTTCCCCGAAGGCGAACGCTCGGCCGAAAGCCCGGCTGCGGTGACGGTGCTGAACCCCCGGGAATTTCAGGACGCCGGCTTGGGCAACCTCTTCAAGCCGGACGCCCCCACGGACATCGTCTTCCTGTGCGATGTGCCGAGCATCGGCGGCAACGAGGCCGCCCGGCTGGAAGCCCACCTCAAGCGCGGCGGCAGCGTGGTGATCGGCCTCGGCCCCAACGCCGCGAAGAACTTGGACGCTTACAACCGCGTGCTGTACGACGACGGCAAGGGCATCCTGCCCGCCCCGCTGATTGGCGTCCGCAAGGCCGAGAACAACCAATTCTTCACGCTGCTGGCCGACGACGAGGCGTTCAAGCAACCCCCACTGGTCGCCTTCCGCAGCGAGGAGGAGCGGGCCAGTTTCGGCACGCCGCACTTTACGCAGTTCGTGCGCATGGACCTGCCGGCCAACGCGCCGGCTCGGCGAATCTTCTCGTTCGTCCCGTCGCAAAAGTCCGGCAAGGGGGACCGCCTCGAACCGGCCGTGATCGAATGGCCGAGGCACCGCGGCCGCGTGGTCGTCGTGACCACGTCCCTGAACGCGGACTGGAACGAGTGGCCGCGCACCCTGTCCTACGCCCCGTTCGTGCAGGAACTGTTGCGGATGTGCGTGGCCGACGCCAACCGCCTGACGGTCGTGGCGGGGGACTCTGTCGAGCAATACGTCTCCCCGCAATTCGTCGGCCTCTCTGCCGACCTCACGCGCCTCGGCGACCCGGACTTCTCCGCGGAGCCGGCCACCGTGACGCTGACGGACGAAGCCGGCTTGGTGCGCTTCCCCCATTTGGACTTGGCAGGCGTCTACCGCGTGACGGTGGGCGGGAAGCACGATTCCCTGTTGGCCGTGAACGTCCCGACCGTGAGTGGAACCGGCGGGGCCGAGGCCGACCTGCGCCGCTGGTCGATTGGGGCGTTTAAGGAAGCCGCCCCCGACGCGGATGTCCAATTGGTGAGCCAACTGGCCGACGTGCAACGCCCGACGGGCGGCACGGCCACGGAGGCGGAAATACCCGCCGACCCGCGCGGCCCGACCGTCGCCCGGCTCCTCGGGCTGGCCCTGCTCGGGCTGCTGGTCCTCGAATCGGTCTTGGCCCTCAAGTACGGCTCCGCGCGGGCCGGGGCGTCGGCCGACCCGTCCCGCATCAAGCCGCAACGCTGGACGACCGGCTTGTGGCTAGCCCCGTTGCTGCTCTCGCTCGGCGTCTTGAGCATTGTGCTGCACGCCTTGACGACCGGGGAGTTTCTCGGCTTCCTGTCCCCGTCGTTCCGCGAACCCGTCGAAGCGTGGCTCGGCGTCCCGGCCGCGGCCCCCGGCGAGGGAACCCGTTGGCGCATCGAAACGCGGCCCTATCTGTCCGGAGAATCGGCAACCGACTGGTGGTTCGTCGGCGTGCTGACGGCCGCCTTCGCCGGCTTCGTCGTCTGGGTGTACCGCAAGGAGCGGCCCGCCGAACCGGCCGTGCCGCTTTCAACCGTTCGCCGCCCGGTGTACCGGCTGATCGCCCTCCGCGTCGGCATGGCTTTCCTTCTCATCTGGGTGTTCATGCCTCAGACGCGCTTGGTCTTCGAGCGCGAAAGCTGGCCGGACGTGGTCGTGATCTTGGACGAGTCGCGCAGCATGGGCGTCGTGGACGAGTTCCACGACCCGAAAGTAAAGGCCGCCGCCGCGGAACTGAAAGCCGCGTGGGCCGACATCGCCGCCCCGTTAATCCGCAAATCCGAGGCGGACCTTCGCCAGGCGAACTCGCGGCTGACCAACGCCCCGCCCGGCGAACAGGCCAAGGTGCGAGACCGCGTGGCCGACTTGGAGGCGAAGTTGGCCGACCTGCGCACGCCGCACCGGCTGAATCTCATCAAGGCCATACTCGCCACGGGGGACGGCCGGTGGTTGCAAACGCTCGTCGGCCAACGGCAGATGCGCGTCCACCTCTACCGGGCCGCGGCCACGGCCACGCCGATGACCAGCCTCGACAACCCGGAGGCGACCGCCGACTTGTTGAAGGAGTTGATGGATGTCCGCCCCACTGGCGATGCCAGCCTGTTGGGCAGCGACGTGTCCACGGTGTTGAAGTCGTTCCGCGGCAACTCGCTCAACGCCATCATCATGTTCACGGACGGCGTCAGCACCGGCGGGGACGACTGGCCGACGGCCGCCAAGCAGGCCGCCCGCGCCGGCGTGCCGCTGCACCTCGTCGGCGTCGGGGACGCGGCCGAGACGCCGGACCTCAGCATCACGGACTTCCGGGCCGAAGACACGATCAACTTAAATGACCGGCTGGTGATGGTCGCCAAAGTGCGCTCGCAAGGGCCGGGGCTTCCCGACTCGGTGCCCGTGACCCTCAACGAAATTCGGGACGGCAAGCCGGTGGAAGTCGCCCGTGAAGTCGTGCGGCTCGACCCGTCCAAGCCCGCCCCGGTGAAGTTCGCCTATCAGCCGAAGGAGGCCGGCGAAAAAACGTTCGTCATCGAGGTGCCGAAGCAGCCCGAGGAGCCGGACCACACGAACAACCGCGTCGAACACCGCGTATTCGTGGCCGAGGCCAAGCGGCTGCGGGTGCTGATGCTCGAAGGCTACCCCCGGTACGACTACCGCTACGTGAAAAGTCTCTTCGAGCGGGAGTCGGCCGAAGTGCGGGGCAACAAGTCCGTCGAGTTGGACGTGTACCTCACGTCGGCCCAGCCGGACGCCCCGAAGCAAGACCCCACGTTAATCGGCCGCTTCCCGTCGCCGGACGAACTCAAGAAGTACGACTTGGTCATCCTCGGGGACGTGGACTTCAAGTCGTTCCCCAAGGGGGACCAGGCGGCCGAGTCGCTGGCGAAGTTCGTCAAGGACCACGGCGGCGGGCTGCTGATGCTCGCCGGCGAGCAGGCCAACCCGCACGCGTACCGCGACACGCCGCTGAACGACCTGATGCCGGTGATCTGCGACGGCCCGCCGCCGGAGCCGGCCGACTCGGCCATCCGCGAGACGTACCGTCCGCGGCTGACGACGGCGGGGCAGACGCACCCGCTGTTTAAGTTCTCGATGGAAGACGCCGAGAACGCGGAGATTTGGACCCGCCTGACGCCGCTGCACTGGTACGCCAAGGGCTACCGCCGCAAACTCTCGGCCGAGGTGTTGGCCGTCCACCCGGACCGCCCGGCCGAGGCCGCCGCCGGGTTGTCGAGCCGGGACGAGAATCACCCGCTCGTGTTGCAACAATTCGTCGGGACCGGCCGCGTGCTGTTCATCGGCTTCGACGACACCTGGCGCTGGCGCTTGCTGCAAGACGAGCCGCGATTCAACCAATTCTGGATGCAGGCCGTGCGGACCTTGGCCCGCGGCCGCGTCGGCCGAATCGAAGTGCGGACCGACCGCAAGAGCTACCGCCGGGACGAGCCAATGCGGGTGAGTGTCCGCTACCCGGACGAAATCCCCGCCCCGGCTTCCCCCGTCCGCGTGTCCCTGTCGAGAGTGCCGCCGAGCCAGCCGGGCACTCTGCCCGCGGAGATCGAGGCCCAGACATTAGAACTCGCGTTGAAGGAAGGCACCCGCGGCACCTTCGAGACGATTCTCACTCGCACGCCGGAAGGGGAATACCGTTTCGCCCTCACGGACGGGCCGGCCGGGGCCACCCGGCCGAAGGCCGAGGCGAAGGTGTACCCGCCCCCCGGCGAACTGGATCGCGTTCGCCTGAACGAGACCGACCTGCGTCGAGCCGCCCGCGACTCGGGCGGGAAGTACTACACGCTGGCCGAGGCCGCGGCGATCCCGGACGACCTGCCGGTCGGGGCGCGCGTCGCCCTTGACCAGCCCAGCCCGCCGTGGCTTATTTGGAACCACGAGGCCGTCTTGGGTTTATTGCTCAGTTTGTGGACCGCCGAATGGTTGATGAGAAAACGCTGGCGATTGTTATGATGTGTTGAGGTCCGCCACCGCCGGGACGCCGCCATGCCGTTCACCCTGTTGCCGCCCCCCGTGACGCGGGAAGACTATCTGGGCCGCCGCCTCGACACCCTGCGCGGGTACTTCCGGCGGGTCGTGTTCACGCGCGCCGCCTGCCGGTGCTTCGTCGTCGGCGCGCTGGCGGTCGGGCTTGTCGGCTGGCTAGACCACCGCTTCCCGTTGCCGCCGCTGGTGCGGGCGTATGCCTTGGTCGGCGTACTCGCCGGGGTGCTCTTCCTCTTCCGTCGGTGGCTGGTGCGCCCGCTGCGCGGGTCCGGCGACGCGGACCGCCTCGCCGCCCTTGTCGAGAAACGCTACCCGGACTTCAACGACGCCTTCCGCACGGCCGTCCACTTCCTGACGGCCGACCCGGAACGTGAATCATGTTCGCCGGGGCTGCGCAAGGCCGTCTTAAAGCGGGCCGTCCGAAAGATGGAGCGGTTTGACATCAAGGGCGCCGTGGATCGCCGGGGCACCGGTAAGGCGCTGTTCGGGGCAATGGCTCTGGCCGGTCTGTTGGTGTGGGCCGTGACCGCGAAACCGGACATCGTGCTGGCGAGCGCGAAGCGGCTGACGGAGCCGTTCGGCGGGAGTCGAGCCCCGCAGCGGACGACCGTGGAAATCATTTCCCCCGCCAACTTCCCGCACCGCATGGCCCGCGGCGAAGCGCTGGAAGTGAAAGTGCGACTGCGGGGCGCCGTCCCGGACCGCGTGACGCTGGTGATTCAACCGGACGGGCTGCCGGCCGTCGAGCAGCACTACACCGTGCCGGACGACGCGGCCGCCGAGGAGCCGATCACTCTGCGGATCGAGCCGAGCCGCATTAGCCGCAGTTTTCAATTCCGCGTGCGGGCCAACGACGCAGACAGCGGCTGGCGGCCTGTCGGCGTGCTGCCGCCGCCGGCGCTGGTCCCGCTGAACGGTCGGCCTAGCCCTCAGTTCCATTTGGAATACCCGGCCTACACCGACCTCCCGGCCGCCGACCTGGCCGACGGCAGTAGCATCATCGAATGCCCCGCCGGCACGCGGCTGACCCTGCGAGCCGCGACCGACCGCCCGGTGGCCGAGGCGTGGCTCGTGTACCGCCCGGAAAACCCGGTGACGGCCCAACTGACCAAGGTGGCCGTGCTGGGGGCCAATCCCGCCATCGCCGTCCCCGGCTTTGACCTCATGGCCCGCGAGGTGTGGGCCGCCATCCCGTTGACAATCCGGGACGGCACACTGTTGGAAGGGACGTTCGTGCCGCGCGTGTCCGGCCCCTACGTCTTTCGTTTCGAGGACGAGACCGGCCTCGGCGCCACGCGGTTGCTGGACATCCGCGTCCAGCCGGACCCTGCCCCGGTCGTCACACTCGCGCGCCGCGCCACCGGGCCGGAGCAGGTCATCGCCTTGCCAGAGGCCGAGATTCGGCTGCCGGCCCTCGTCCAAGACAAGACCTTTGCCATCCGAGACGTGTGGCTCGAATACCGCGTCAACGGCGGCGCGGGCCGCGTCCAGCCGGTGTACCATCCGGCAACGCTGGCGCATCTGTTGCCGGCCATGTTCGGGTTCTCGGCGGCGGGGGCGAACATCCCGGCGCCGCCGATGTCGCTGGCCAAGATTCAACAATTGGCCGCCGAGCCGGTCTTGGCAATGGCGACGATTCGGACGGACGACGGCCGGCCACTGCGAGAAGGGGACACCCTCACCGTGCAGATGGCCGCCGACGACTACGACGACGTGACCGGCTTCAAGGAGCCGGGCCGCAGCGCCGAATTGCGGATCGCTATTGTGTCCAAGCAGGACGTGGAGACGATCGTTCAGCAGACGCAGAGCGAAGTCCGCGCGGAACTCGCCCGCCTGCGGCAAATGCAAGCGGAGGCGAAAGCCCAAGCGGAACAGGCGGCTAAGACCCCGGCGGCGGCGGCTGACAAGTTGGCCGAGGCCGAGCGGGTGCAGGATCAAATCCGCGCCCGCGTGGAGCAGGGCGAAGACGGCCTGCGGGCGACCATCGACCGCTTGCGGAATCAATTGAAGGAAAACAAGGTGCCCGACTCGCTGGCCGCCGACCGGCTGGACGAGGCTGCCAAGGAGTTGAAGCGACTGTCCGACCGCGAGTTCGAACCGCTGGCCGGGGACTTCGCCAAGGCCAAGCGGGAGGCCGACCCGAAGGCGAAAATGGGGACGCTGGACAAGATCGCCGAGCGCCAGGCCGGCGTGGAGAAGACCTTCAAGGAATTGACGGACCGGCTGGAGCCGTGGAGCGGGGCCGGCGAAGTCCGCGGCGACGCCCGCAACTTGTCCCAAGACATCAAGCGGCAAGCCGAGCGGGCCGCCGAACTTGGCTCGAAAATTCCCGAGAACAAGCCGCCGGACCAACTCGACCCGGCCGCCAAGGCCGAGTTGGACAAGGCGGTGCAGGGGGCGGAGCGACTGAGCGACCAAGCCCGCGAAATGGTCGAAAAGATGAACCGGTTGGCCGTGGAGAAAGAGCAGTCGGCCGCCGAGAAGACGCAACAGGCCGCCGCCGCCGAGAAACTGGCCGGCGACTTGAAGGCACAAGCCGCCGCCGAGCGGAAGGGGTCTGCGAAGGAGCGGGACTTGTCCGCCAAGGCCGCCGAGGCGGCGCGCGAGGCCGCCGACCTGCGGGAAACCGCCACCGACCTGCAACGCGAGGCCGCCGCCTTGCGGCAGGCGGGGCAGGCCGGGAATACGGAAGAGTTCAAGGAGCAACTGCGGCAAGCGGCCCAAGCCGCGAAGCAAAACCAGTTGAGCCGCGCCGCCCAGCAACAGCAGGCCGCCAAGGAAAGCGTGGACCGCCTGCTCAAGAGCCTGCAACAGACCGACGCCCAAAACGCCGAGCGTCTGCAAAAGAAGACGGAACAAGCCAAGGCCGACTTGGACAAACTGCTCGACGAGCAAGAGCGACTGCAAAAGAAGATCGACGCCGCCGAGAAGATTCAAGACGAAACGCTGAAAAGACAGACGCTGAAAGACTTGGCGAAGGACCAAGAGCGGTTGGAAAAACTGGCCCGCGAAATGTCCCAACGCCTCGGCCGCCAGCAGGCCGATCAGCCCGCCGAGCAATTGCGGCGGGCCGCCGACGAGATGGCCAAGGCCGCCGAGCAATTGCGGAACGGGCAATCCCCCGGCGAGAAGACGGACGACGCTCTCGACCGTCTCGATGACGCGAAGCGCGACCTCGACCAAGC
>JAYUGD010000304.1:0-5906 GCA_043767785.1 Zavarzinella sp.
CGCGTTCATGATTTCAGTTTAGCCGCGACGCGACGTTTCGGAGTGGAGCGCGGCCTACCCGTATCGAATCGCCGGCCGCGGGGCGGGCGACTTTACCCGGCTGGCCCGCGCTCCACTCCGAAGCGTCGCGTCGCGGCTAAACAATTTCACTTCACCACCCGTAGGTCTTCCGCATCCAATCAATCTGTGCCGTGTGGTGCTTGCCGTGCCAGGCGTAGATGTTCAGGGCCTCGCCCAGCGAGTACGTCTTGTTCGGCTCGGGGTGGTGGAACGTCGCCTGATAGTCCGAGTCCGTCATCGCGATGGCCAGCGCCGTCCAGCGGGTGTGCAGGGCCTCGATCAGGGCAATGGAAACTTCCGGGGCCGTGTCCGCGTCCGCGGTCTGGGACCACTCCCACTGCTTGTACGGCTTGATGGTCGGGTTCGGCTCGGTGAGGGCCATCTTGAACCGGCCGAACGCCTGCATGTGGCTGTCGGCCAAGTGGCTGATGATCTGCCGGGCGTTCCAGTTCACGTACTTCGTGGAGAGCTGCTCGGCCGACAGGCCGGCGATGGCCGCCCGCAACTCAGCGGCGAGGTTCGCCATGTCGGCGATCATCGCGGCCCGCTCGGCGACGTTCGGGGTCGCGTTCTGGAGGCGTTCGCCGGCGGGGTACTTCGGAGGGGTCATAGGGGACTCGATATTCGGAATAGAAAAAAGACACTCACCACAAAGGCACAAAGGTCACACAAAGATTCACCAAGAATACGAAAGAACCTTTCTACGACTTCTCCGTGAAACTTTGTGGCTCCTTCGTGTCTTTGTGGTGAGTGTCTTTGGACAGCGCTTCTTCCTCCCGCTTGAGGACGCGGGCGTCGAACACGAACGGCCCGAACGGCAACACGGACGCCGCAAACGCCCCGGCCATCTTCCCCACGCCCCACCGCCGAGACATGGCCGCCCACGCCGCCGCGATCAAGTAGAGAATCCACAGCCCGCCGTGGGCCGAGCCGACGTACTTCACCGCCATCGGGCTGTCGGCCAAATACTTCAACGGCATGGCGATGCCGAGCAGAATGAGGAACGACGCCCCCTCGACGTAGCCGACGATCCGCAAGGCGCGCAGCGAATGGGTGTGCAAGTCTGTCTCCGGTCCCGGTGTCCCGAATGTTATCCGCACGGGCGTCGGCGGCCGCAACGGAAATCGGCCGGGAATCCCTATCACGAGTCGCATGGACATCCTGTTCCTGCACGGCTGGCGGTCGGTCCTCGGCGGCGTCAAGCCGACGCACTTGGCGGCGCACGGCCACCGCGTCATCAACCCGAAACTCTCGGACGACGACTTCGCCGAAGCGGTCCGGGTCGCCCAAGCCACCTGCGACGAACACCGCCCGGCCGGCGTGGTCGGCTCCTCCCGCGGCGGGGCCGTGGCCATGAACATCAACGCCGGCCCGGCCCGCTTGGTGCTACTCTGCCCCGCGTGGAAAAATTGGGGGACGGCCACGACCGTCCCGCCCGGAACCGTCATCTTGCACAGCCGGGCCGACGACGTGATCCCCTTCGCCGACTCCGAAGAATTGGTGGGTGCGAGTGGCTTGCCCGAATCGGCGTTGATTGAAGTCGGAACCGACCATCGATTGGCCGACCCCGAACCGCTGGCGGCGATGCTACGGGCGTGCGAGTTGGTGTGATGCGGGTTCGAGGGCGTTGTTGTTATTCCACGTCATCAGCAAGGGATTCGGTCGATGACACCCAATTCCCGCCGTGGTAGGCGGATAGAAACTCGATCGTCGTCGCCCTGTCTTGGAACTGCCCCTCGATCTTGTCGCCATTATCGTACCGGATGATCACCTCATACTTCACGAGTGGGCCAGTCGGGGCGGCTTCGTCGTAGGTCTCCACAAATGAAATCGCATCGGATACCGAGACGCAATCTTTGGCTGCTCCGTGAAGTGGGACGATGCGAACGGCGTTGATTTGGCGGACGACGGCGCGTTCCATGTGCAGCATGAACTCATCGAGGCTTCGCTTGTTCAGTTTCAGCAGTTCCTTCCATACGTCTTTTCGCTTCGGTGCGGAAACTTCCTTCCATTGCCGCATCTTTGCTTTGAACTCCTTGTCCGGCGTCGATTCGTCGAAGCGTGCGTCCACGCCGACCGAGGCGAATGCTTGAATCACTGAATCGTAGGTCAGGTAGAGAACCTTGAAGCCAATCGACCTGAGTTGAGTTAACGCCCCGGACGTGTATTCGCCGGCAAGAATGCACCCAAGCATTGGGGCGCTGAACCGATGCTTCTCCGCGATGGGCAAAATCGCCCCTTGAATCTCTTGCGCCTTGTTCTTCGAGTGCTTCGTGTACCGCCGCCACGCGCTCTCGATGAAAGCAATGGGCGTTCCGGTCTTGGCCGGCGTCCCGCCCCGTTCAAGGACATAATCCAAGTCGTGCCCGTTGTGGAACGAATCAACCCAACGGAGTTTCACCCCCGAGCGTGCCGGCCGCGGCCCCCTTTTATCCAAGTACAACCCGTGTTTGTCGGCAAACTCTTGCAACAACGGCTCAATAGCCGATTCGCAGTATTCGCCAATGAATTGGCCCCACTTGTGCCCCGCCGCGACGGCCATTGTTCAGCCCTCCGCCCAAAGCCGTCCCTCGTGAAGAGGAACTCGGTGTTTGCGGTTCTTCCACTTGATGTTCCGGTCCCGCGTCTTATTGAACGTGAATGATCGAAACCCGGACGCCACCGCGAGGCGCCCCATCCACGCATCGACGGGGACGTAGACGCTGTACGGGGCCGAATCGCCGATGACGAAACAAACCCGTGCGTTCGGGGATGTAACCCGCCGCAATGCCTTCCACACTTTTGCCATGTCCAAAAAGTAGGCGGCGATCATCGTGTGATAGTTTTTCTTCCCGCCGTGGTCGTGCCGTGCCTTCTCCAATGAATCGACCACCGCTTCAATTTCACTTCGGATGGGGTCAAGCTCCGGCGAGGCAATGAGCGTTGACGTGTCCCCAACGATGGGGGAAACGTGCTGAGTGCAAGACCGAACAAGGTACTTCCTGACGGCTCCTTGCAAATCTCCCCAACCCACAATGTCTCCGAAGAAAGTCATCTCCAACCGTGTCGCATCGGCGTAGTCGAAGTTGTTGGGGTACGGCGGGGACGTGACGACGAGTGACGCCCAGCCGTCGGGGACTTCCGTCATGGCCCGCGCATCGCCCTGAATCAACTTCGGTTCGGGCGCGTCTTTCGGGCGTTCCGCCAGATCGAGACAAATCTGGTTGGCCTTTGCCTTGTACGCGTCGAAGGGATTGCTCGTCTTCGCCTTGGTCTTCTTTGGCAAGACGTACTGCCAGTTGGCCGTGCCGACGGGGGAGCATTGTCGAAGGATCGCCGCGAGGGCAAGCCAACCGAGTTCTTTTTCCGCCTGATTCTCATCCTGAAGCCATGCCGTCCGGAGTTGGTCGAGGGCCGCCAAGACGGTGTCCGGGTAGCATTTCCGAATCAGGGGCGAGTATTCTTCGATGTTCGGCCGAACCATCTCGGCCCGCTTCAGGAGTTCCCTTGCGTACGACCTGAATTTGTCGGCATCGGTCCCGATTCCCATTTTGGCTTTGGCGAGTCGCGCAACGAATGGGTGGGATTCGACACCAATTGCGGGAACTTTTGCCCGCTCCGCTTCGATCAAAACGGTTCCACTGCCAGCGAACGGATCAAGTACCCGAAGTCCGGACTTGTTGCCGACTACCGCCGCCTGAATCGTTTCCCTCACCCAAATTGCCGAGAAGCCGGCAGAGTACCTGAACCATCGGTGGACTGGTAACGCCATGTTGTCGGCAAACGTGGAAGACGTTTTCGGGCGTGACACCGATTCGACCTCATCCTCTTCAAACAGAGTCGGTTGCAGCGGATTTCTGACTTTTTTCGCCATTGCCATTCCCTTCACCCGACTCTGACCGAACCGATCAGACTATTCTACCCCATTCGCTCAGAGCTGACGAGGCTGGCTGGTCCGACTGGTCCATGTTCTCCCCTCTCCGCTGCGGAGAGGGGGCCGGGGGGTGAGGTTGCCTTTCCCTCTCGCTACTCTAACCCCATGCCGAAAACGCTCTACCACCATGTCCCCTGCACCGTTTGCGGGTGCGTGTGCGACGACCTGTCCATCACCGTGGAAGGGGGCCGCATTACGGAAACCGTTGGGGCGTGCGAGTTGGCCCGGCCGAGGCTGTTGGAGCAGAACGCCTATTTCCCGCCGGTGGCCGAGATCCGCGGGGAGTCGGTGCCGTTGGACGACGCGGTCGCGGCGGCGGTCGCGATTTTGAAGGCGGCCAAGTCCCCGCTGATTTACGGCCTGTCCCGCAGTACGACGGAAGGGCAACGGGCGGCGGTCGCCCTCGCGGAACTGGCGGGCGCGACCATCGACACGACGGCCGCGACGGGGCACGCGCCGTCGCTCATCGCGTTGCAGCAAGTCGGCGAATCGACATGTTCGTTGGGGGAAGTGAAGTCGCGCGCCGACCTCGTCGTCTACTGGGGCTGCGACCCGATGACGACGCACCCGCGGCACTTCGAGCGCTACGCCCCACCGCGGCCGGGCCGGACGATCGTGGCCGTCGACGTGCGCGAGACCGCCACCGCCAAGGCGGCCGACCACTCCGTCCTCATCGACCCGGAATCGGATTGGGAAGCGTTGTGGGCGTTGCGCGGGTTGGTGAAGGGCGTGCCCGTGCCGGGAGCGTCGGCCGCCATCCGTGACCTCGCCGACCGCATGAAGGCGGCGAAGTTCGGCGTGGTGTTCTTCGGCGGCGGCCTCATCAAGGGGCCGCACGCCCACCGGCAAGTGGAAGCCCTGCTGCAACTGGTGACGGACCTCAATGACGGGCGGCGGTTTTACGCCCGCCGCATGCGCCGCTTTGGGGACATCGCCGGGGCCGACAGCGTCCTCACTTGGCAGACGGGCTACCCGTTCGGCGTCAACTTCTTCGCCGGCTACCCGCGCTTCAACCCCGGCGAGTTCTCGGCCCCGGCCATGCTTGCCCGCAAGGAAATCGACGCCTGCCTGTTCGTCGGCAGCGAGACCAGCGCCGAGTTCCCGCGGGCCGCCATCGACCACTTGAAGACGATCCCGGTGATCGCCTTGGAATCCCCGAACACGGTGACGATGGCCCCCCCGGCCGTGCGCTTCACCACGGCCGTCTACGGCGTCCACCGCCCCGGCACGGCCTACCGCATGGACGAAATCCCGCTCCCCTTGCAAGTCCTTCTCCCCACCCACTATCCGTCGGACGGCGACGTGCTGGAACGGCTGCGGGCGGCCATGCTTTCTGAATCTTCACTCACGCCGGCGCGGAACCCGTGAGGCCGTCGTGGGTTTATTCCCTTGTGCCAGTCAACACTCACCGAACCTTTGGGAACCGTGCCATGAACCGCCTGATGATGATCGCCGCGTTGCTCTGCTTCGGGATCGCTTCCACCGTCTCGGCCGCCGACGCCGAGAAGAAGAAAAAGAAGGCCGCGAAGAAGCAGGGGCCGGACATCGCCGCCCTGTTCAACAAACTTGACGTGAACCAAGACAAGAAGATCGACAAGAAGGAATTCGAAGCCTTCACCGGTCTGATGGCCGACGCCAAGGCCAAGAAGGCGAAAAAGGCCAAGCAAGTCGTCGCCAAGGCGGACGACGCCGCCGACGCCAAGGCCAAGAAGAAGGCCGCCAAGAAGACCGCGAAGACCGCCCCGACGGCCGACCTCGCCAAGAAGCGGGCCGAGTGGTTCAAGAAGCTCGACGCCAACAACGACGGCTCCCTGACGCTCGAAGAGTTCACCAAGATCAAGGAAGTGATCGCGGCCGACGAGCCGGAGAAGAAGTAACGCTGAGATGAAGAGAAGAAAAGAGTTTGAACCACAGAGGACACAGAGAGCACAGA
>JAYUGD010000305.1:0-5900 GCA_043767785.1 Zavarzinella sp.
GTGGGTGAGGCTTTGCGAACCCCGGGGATGCGTTATACGACCCGCTCATAGCGCTTCAGCAACAGCCACTCCATCAGCCACACTAGCGTCGAAAGCGACTTCTCCTCCCGGTCCCGGCCCGGGTCGAATTCACTGATTGACACGCCGGCCACCTTCGTTGACCACACGGCCCGGATCACTTGCAACACTTGGGCGGGACTCAGCCCGAACGGCAACGGGTGTTGCACGGCCGGGAAGTAGGCCGGGTCGAACACGTCGCAGTCAATGTCCAGCCAGATCTTTTTGGCCTTCTTCACCAACGGCGCCAATCCCGTCAACACCTCATCAAATTCCTCGGCAGGCCAGACGCGGTCGAAATACTTCTTCACATGGGCCGGCGGCAGGAACAGGTCGCGGGAGCCGACGTTGACGACTTTCGGCAGCGGCCCCTCGGCGTGCATCAGGAAGTTGCCGTGCGAGAGGTCGGTGACGCAGTCGGAGAGGTTGAAGGCGTCCAAGTGGGCGTCGAACTGGATCACGAGCGCGTCCTTGCCGAGGGCTTCGTAAATCGGCAGGACGCTCAAGTGGTTGCCGGCCAGCCAGAGCAGAGACTCCCCGTCGGCGAACGCCTCGCGGATCACTTCGGCGGCGTTTTTCTTCCAGTCTTGCAGGTCGGCCGATCGGTCGAAGGTGAATTCGTCGATGGTGACGCGGTCGGCGAAGCAGGCCCCGCGGGTCGGCTCCGTCTCGTCATCGGTGTCTTCGACGATCTCCCGCAGGGCGTCCCCCAGGAGCTGCGCGCCGGCCCCGGTCCCGGCGCTGCCGAACTGGTCGAACGGGAAGACGACGGCGGAGGTGTGCATTTTGGTAAGATGAGGGCAGGCAGTGAGTTTCGCCTGTTGTACCGGATCGCGGGGGCGTGTCGATGCGCGAAGTCGCGGGGGTCTACATCGCGGACGGCGTCGTCGTCTCGGGGGACGTAACCCTCGAAGCCGGCGTCAACTTGTGGTACGGCGTCGTCATCCGCGGGGACGTGGCCAAGATCACGCTGCGCGAGCGCGTCAACATTCAGGACGGCACGGTGGTCCACTGCGAGTTCAACGTGCCGCAGGTGATTGAACCGGGGGTCGTCGTCGGGCACTCGGCCGTGCTTCACGGAAAAAGCATCGGGGCCGACACGCTCATCGGCATCGGGGCGCGCCTGTTGTCCCGCAGCGAGATCGGGCCGGAGTGCATCATCGCCGCCGGCGCGCTGGTCGTGGAGGGGGCGATCATCCCGCCGCGGTCGCTCGTCATGGGCGTCCCCGGCAAGGTCGTCCGCCAAGTGACGGACGCGGAAGTGGCGTACACCAGAACCCTGTGCGACCGCTACCAAGGGATGGCCCGGAAGTACGCGGCCGGCGACATCGCCTGGCCCTACGGGAAATAAATGGCCGCCGACGACTCCTCCCCGACCAGCGTCCCCGAGACGGCCCACTCGCCGTCCACGGCCGAAGTCGCCATGCGGCGGATGGACGTGGACGCGAAGCAGGACGCGGTCGCCAAACTGCTGCACGACGCCCAGTGTGACGGTCTGCTGATCCAGCGCCCCGCCAACTTCCGCTGGCTGACCGCCGGGGCCGAGCCGGTCGGCCTCCAAGGTCCGGACGAGCGGCCGGCCCTTTTCTTCAATCCCACCCAGCGCTGGCTCATCTCGGCCGCGGCCGACACGCAGCGGTTCTTCGACGAGGAACTCGACCGCCTCGGCTTCCAAGTAAAAGAGTGGGCGTGGACGGCCAGCCGGGAGCAACTGCTGGCCGACTTGGTGTTCAACCGCAAAGTCGCCACAGACACGCCGTTCCGCGATTGCCGAGACGTGAGTTCGCACTTTCTCAGCGCCCGCCGCCACCTGAGCCTGTACGAGTGGGACAAACTCCGGGCGCTCGGCAAACTGGTGGCCCACGCCGTCGAGGCGTGCGCCCGCAACGTGACCAAGGGCGAGTCGGAAGAAGAAATCGCCGGCCACTTGGCCCACCGCCTGCTGCGGCACGGCGTCCACCCGGAGAGTCTGCAAGTGTCCGGCGACGGCCGCGGCCGGCCGCACCGCCGCCGCGACTTCAGCCCGGCCCCCGTGACGCAGTGGGCGACGCTCCAAGCCACCGGCCGCATGGACGGCCTCTTCGCCACCTGTTCCCGCACGGTCAGTTTCGGAAAGCTGGACCCGTCGATCCGCGGCGAGTTCGACTTGGCGCTGCGGCTCGGCGCCACGCACATCGCCACGGCCAAGGCCGGCGAAAAAGTGACAGCCGCCCTCGACGCCGGCAAACTCCTGCTGCGGCCCACGCCCCACGAGCACGAGTGGCGGCTGACGCCGATGGTCGCCCTCACCGGCCGCGAGCCGTCCGAGGGATTTTTCCCGCCGACGACGACGGAAACGTGGCACGACGGTTGGGCCGCCGTCTGGCAGGAGCGCATCGGCGCCGCCGCCGTCGTGGACACGTTCCTCCTGCATGCCGAGGGCTGGGAGAACGTGACGCCGACGGAAGACTGGCCCGTTCGCCGGGCCGTGTTTCAGGGCCGCAAGTACGACCGGGCGGATGTGCTGGTGCGGTCGGGTTGACAACGACCGAGCGCAGCGAGGAAGGCGAGCCAGTAGCGTTAGCGCCTGGAGGGGCTTCCAGAGTAGGTGCGCCGCGAATCGAGTCTTCGAGATTCGCTTCACGGGAAGCGACTTGCCTCCGCGTGTCGGGCTTCGAAGACTCGCCCTCAGCCGTCGAATGCGTGCAGTTCCTCCAGTCTCTAACGCTTCTGGCTCGCCTCCCTCGCTAACGCTTCGGGATTTGGTCATTTCTCCGCGCGACCGTCAGCTACAATACCCCCACTATGATGCGACTCAACAAATTCTTGGCCCACGCGGGCGTCGGCTCCCGCCGGCACTGTGACGGCCTCATTGCCGCCGCCCGGGTGAAGATCAACGGCAACCCGGTCCGCGAACTCGGCACGCAGGTGAACGAAGAGACCGACAAGGTCAGCGTGGACGACCACCCGGTGAAGGCCGAGAAGCACGTCTACTGGGCGGTCCACAAGCCGCCCGGATACCTTTGCACGAATCACGACCCGGCCGGGCGGCCGCGGGCGTTGGACTTGGTCCCGCACGTCGATCAGCGGGTGTACACCGTCGGCCGGCTGGACGAGGACAGCGAAGGGCTGCTCTTGCTCACCAACGACGGGGACTTGGCCCAGAAACTGATGCACCCGCGCTACGAGGTCGAGAAGACTTACGAAGTGCTGGTGGCCGGGTCGCCGACGCTTGAGGACATCCAGCAACTAACCACCGGCGTGTACCTGAGCGAGGGCCGGGTGAAGGCCAAGTCCGTCCGCAAGTTTAAGCGGCAGGGCGACAGCACGTGGATGAAGATCGTGCTGTGCGAAGGGAAGAACCGGGAAATCCGCCGGATGTTGGCCAAGCTGAACCACAAGGTCATGCGGCTGAAGCGCGTGGGCATCGGCCCGGTGAAACTGGACCGATTGCCGAAGGGGAAGTCCCGCAAGTTGGCCCTCGCGGAAATCGAACTGCTGCACAAGGCCGTGCGGCCGCGGCCCGCCATCAAGAAGGTTGGCGAGCCGTGATTCTGCACCGCCCAGCCGTCTGCACCGAGAACGTTCAACTCGCCGAACGCACGTACCGCATTCGCATTGAGCAACCGGAAATCGCCAAGGCCATCCGGCCGGGGCAGTTCCTGATGCTGCGGATTCCGGGGACGACCGACCCGCTCCTGGGCCGGCCGTTCGCCCTGTACGACACGGTGTTGGACGCGGCCGGCACGCCGGTCGGGCTGGACGTTGTCTACCTCGTCGTCGGCAAAATGACGACGCACCTCATGGCCATCAAGCCGGGCGAACCGCTGGACGTGTGGGGGCCGTTGGGCAACGGCTTCCCGGCATTCCCGGGCGCGGATCATGTGGCGTGTGTGGCCGGCGGCATCGGGCAGACGCCGTTCCTCGCCTACGCCCGCGAATTGCTGGGCACGCGGGGCTACGCCGGTCAACCCGCGAAAAAGCAAGTCAACAAGGTGTCGCTGTACTACGGCGTGCGGTCCGCGAGTCTGGCGGCCGGCGTCGAAGATTTCCAACAAGCCGGGTGCGATGTCCGGTTGGCCAGCGACGATGGCACTCTCGGCACGAAGGGTTTCGTCACGCAGTTGCTCGCGGCCGACCGGCCGGCCGGGCCGTTCGTCGGGTGCGGGCCGGAGCCGATGTTGAAGGCGCTCGCCAAACTCGCCGCCGGGTGGGGGGCCGTCTGCCACGTGTCCTTGGAAACGCCGATGGCCTGCGGGTTCGGGGCCTGTTTCAGTTGCGTCACGCCCGTCATTTGCGACGGCGGCAAAGACTACAAGCGCGTGTGCGTCGAGGGGCCGGTCTTCGACGCGGCCACACTGGCATGGGACTGATGCCCGACCTCCAGTGGCCGGGCGTCGCCGGGCTGCTCGCCTTCATCGACTTGCTCGCCGTGTCGCTCACCATCCTGTGGGCGCTGTCGATCAAGCGGGAGCCGACGTCGGCCATCGCGTGGTGCCTGCTGATCTTCTTCCTGCCCGTCGCGGGCATCATCCTCTTCATCGTCTTCGGCTACCAAAGCATCCACCGCCCGTTGCGGCGAAAAAGGAAGCACGCCCAAGGCTACCGCTCCAAACGACTGCCCGCGGCCCCGGAGCCGGTCGCCGACTTCGGGGGGTTGGCCGCCCTCGCCGAGAAATTGGGGGCGGCCCCGCTCTCCGGCGGCAACCGCGTGACGCTCTATCACGACGGGACGGCCGCCTACGACGCCATTATCGAGGCCGTCGCCCAAGCCACGCACCACATCCACATGGAGTTCTTCATCACGCGGGGGGACGAGTCGGGCCGGCGGTTCATGACCGCCCTCGCGGCGAAGGCCAAGGCGGGGGTGGAAGTCCGGTTCCTATACGACGCCGTCGGGTCGTGGCGGCTGCGCTACTCCGTCCTCAAACTGCTCACCGACGCCGGCGGGCGGGCGATCCCGTTCCTGACCCTCCTCAATCCGCTTCGCCGACGCTTGCAGATCAACCTGCGCAACCACCGCAAGATCGTCGTCATCGACGGCCGCGTCGGCTTCACCGGCGGGCTGAACATCGGGGACGAATACCTCGGCAAAGTGGCCCGGTTCGGCGAATGGCGGGATTCGTTCCTGCGCGTGGAAGGCCCGGCCGCCGCCGGCCTGCAACGGGTGTTCGGCGAGGACTGGGACTTCTCCGCGTCGGAAGAATTCGACGGCCCGGAATACTACCCGGCCCTCCCGAGCGCGGGCGGGGACGCCGTCCAGATCGCGTGGTCTGGGCCGGACCAGGAGCCGAAGGCCATCCGCGAGGTGTACTTCGCCGCGATCATGCGGGCGCGGACGCGGGTGTGGATCGCCACGCCGTACTTCGTGCCGGACGCCCCGCTTGCGGACGCCCTCGCCCTCGCGGCCCGCTCCGGCCGCGACGTGCGCATCGTCGTCCCCTTCCGGCCGGACAAGTGGATCCCGCTGATGGCCAGCCGCTTCCTATGGCAAACCCTCTTGGAGGCGGGCGTGCGCATCTTCCAGTACACGCCGGGGTTCATCCACGCGAAGTTGCTGACCGTGGACGGCGAATGGGCCTCCGTGGGCAGCCCCAATTTCGACAACCGCAGTCTGCACCTCAACTTCGAGGTGACGGCCCTGCTCCACTCCCCCCGCCTCGCGGAAGAGGTCGAAGCCGCCCTCACCCGCGACATGGCCCGCAGTATCGAGTTGAACACCGAAACCTTCCACAACCGCCCGTTCATCGCCAAGATGGCCGAGAACGCCGCCCGGCTGGCGTCACCGATTTTGTGACGGGGACCAAAGGCAACCTCACCCCCCGGCCCCCTCTCCGAAGCGGAGAGGGGGAGCAAGCGGGCGA
>JAYUGD010000306.1:0-2041 GCA_043767785.1 Zavarzinella sp.
GGACTGGCTGACGCTGAACTTCATCAACCAGGGGTGGTCGGTCAAATCCTTGCACCGCGCCATCATGCTTTCCTCGACCTACCAACTGAAGAGTGCGACGGCCTCGGCGAACACCGCGTTGGACGGGAACAACACTTACTTGTGGCACGCCAACCGGCGGCGGATGGACGTGGAAGTCTGGCGGGACAGCCTCCTCGCGGTGGCCGGGAACCTGGACCGCACGCCCGGCGGGCCGACGTTTGACCTGAAATCGGATTCCAAGAAGCGAACCGTCTACGCGAAAATCAGCCGCCACGAACTCGACGGGCTGCTGCGACTCTTCGACTTCCCCGACGCCAACGTCACGGCAGACAAGCGGACTGTCACCACGGTCCCGCAACAGCAACTCTTCGCCCTGAACAGCGAGTTCATGCACCGGCAGGCCAAGAGCTTCGCCGCCCGGTTGCAAAAGGCCGAGTCCCACGCCGACCGCGTTCGCCGCGCCTACGGCCACGCCTACGGTCGGTCGCCGAGTGACAAGGAGTTGTCACTCGGCGAGCAATTCTTGGGCGTGACCGCGACGACACCCGACGACAAGCTCACGCGGCTGGAGCAGTACGCCCAAATTTTGCTGGCGTCGAACGAGTTCCTCTACATCGACTGATCGCACACGTGGCCACGATGACCCCGAAGGACACAATGAGCTTCCCAATGAACCGACGACAAATGCTGACCCGCACGGGCACCGGGTTCGGAATGCTGGGGCTGGCCGGACTGCTCGCCGCGCAGGGGGAACTTGCCGCGGCGGTCCCGGCGGGGTCGCCGCTGGCGCCGAAGTCGCCGCACTTTGCGCCCAAAGCGAAGCACGTGATTCACCTGTTCATGAACGGCGGGCCGTCGCAGGTGGACACGTTCGACCCGAAACCAGCGCTGGAAAAGTACCACGGCCAAAAACCGGCGGCAGCGGGGCTGAAGACCGAACGGAGTACAGGCGGGCTGTACAAGTCGCCGTTCAAGTTCGTCAAGTGCGGCAAGTCGGGCGTTGAAGTCTCCGAGATTTTTCCCGAAATCGGCAAGTGCATCGACGACATTTGCGTGATCCGGTCGATGCACACGAACGTGCCGAACCACGAACCCTCCTTGTTAATGATGACCTCCGGCAACACGCAACCGATCCGCCCGAGCATGGGGTCGTGGCTGACTTACGGCCTGGGTACGGTGAACCAAAACCTGCCCGGCTTCGTCGTGCTTTGCCCCGGCAAGCCGGTCGTCGGCCCACAACTTTGGGGCAGTAGTTTCCTGCCGGGCGTCTACCAGGGATGCCACATCGCGGACCTGGACCCGAAGCGGATCATCGAACACATCGAGAACAAGAACCTGTCCAAAGCGAGCCAGCGTGGGCAACTGGATTTGCTCAACGAACTCAACCGCCTTCACCGCGACGACCGGGACGGCGACGACCAACTGGACGCCCGGATTCAGTCGTTGGAAATGGCGTATCGGATGCAGACCGAGGCCCAAGAAGCGTTCGACGTGAACCGCGAGAGTCAAGAAATGCGGGCGCTGTACGGCAGCGGACCGTTCGCAGATTCGTGCCTGATTGCCCGCCGTCTGGTGGAACGCGGCGTGCGAACCGTACAAGTGTTCTACGGCTCCGGCCAGCCGTGGGACGACCACGGCGACCTGGAGAAGGGCCACCGCGACAAGGCGAAAGTGAGCGACAAAGCCGTCGCCGCCCTTCTCACGGATCTCAAACGCTGCGGGCTGCTGCAGGACACGCTCGTCCTATGGGGCGGTGAATTCGGACGCACGCCGACCTCGGAAGGGTCGAACGGCCGCGACCACAACAACCACGGCTTCAGCGTCTGGCTGGCCGGCGGCGGTGTCAAGGGCGGCATGGCCTACGGGGCAACGGACGAGTTCGGGTTCGCCGCCGTTGACAAGAAAGTTCACGTCCACGACCTGCACGCCACCATGTTGCGCCTCATGGGCATCGACCACGAGAAGCTCACGTACCGCTACAGCGGCCGCGACTTCCGCCTGACCGATGTCCACGGCACGA
>JAYUGD010000307.1:0-5889 GCA_043767785.1 Zavarzinella sp.
CCGGCGGCTGACGCCGCTCGGCTCACTTCTGCGTCGTCACGTCGATTGCACCGGCACGTAGATCAACTCCGGCACCTTGCGCCGCGTGATCGCGAGGGCGACCTCCATGCGAAGGGCTGAGGCCGACTCCGCGAGTTGGTCGGTCACGCGGCTGAGGGCCACGTCGGGCGGGACGGCGACTTTCACCACCATGCGGTTGCCGCCGGGCAGCGGTTCGACGTCGGCGACGGCGCAGAGCACCAGCACGTCATCGGGCCGGTCGGACACGGACCCGAGGACCCAGTTCAGGGCGTCCTTCACTTGGGCGCCGAGTTGCAGGGCCTTGCGGTCGAGCCGCGGGGTGAACGGCGGCACGCCGGAGAGGCTTTGGGGTCGGCGTTGGGGGTTTCGGCGGGACATGGGCCACCTCGTGAGTTAGGGGTGGAGAGGCGTGCGGCGGGCGCACTCGAAACATCGTAGCCGGCCCGCCCAAACGGTTCGCCGTCAACACGGGGGATTCCGCGGGATTGTCCGTCGGCGGCGGCCTCAGAATTGGACGCCCGCCGCGGGAAAAAGGTTCATCCCCGGCCGGGCGGTTGTCAATCCCTACAATTTGTCGGGTAGATCGATGTACGGTCCCCGTGTCAAGGAAAATCTCCCGATGGCTAAGTCCCGCTTGTTCACCCCCGGCCCGACGCCCGTCCCCGAGGAAACCCTCGCCGAGTTGGCCAAGCCGGTCACGTACCACCGCACGGCCGAACAGAAGGCGATTTTGGGCGAGGTGATTGAAGACCTCAAGTACGTGTACCAGACCAAGAGTGACGTGATCGTGCTGACGAGTTCGGGGACGGGGGGCATGGAGGCGGCCGTCTCCAACACGGTCTCGCCGGGGCAAAAAGCCATCCTGCTCACCGCCGGCCGGTGGGGCGAACGGTGGCGCGGCATCATGAAAGCGCACGGCGTCACCATCGTCGCCGTCGAGGCCCCCTACGGCAAAGCCGTCGAGCCGGCGGCCCTGGAAGCGGCCCTCGCCGCCAACCCGGACACGGTGGCCGTCTTCTCCACCCTCAGCGAAACATCGACGGGCGTCGGCCACGATGTCGCCGCCTACGGCAAGCTCGTCGCCAAGACATCGGCCCTGTTGGTCGTGGACGCGATCAGCGGCCTCGGGGCGATGGAATACCGCGGCGACGAGTGGGGCGTGGACGTCTGCGTCTCCGGCTCGCAAAAGGCGCTGATGCTGCCGCCGGGCCTGGCCTACGTATCCGTCAGCCCGAAGGCGTGGAAAGTGATCGAGGGGAACAAGGAGTCGAAGACCTTCTACTTCGACCTCAAGCGCTACCGGGCCAAGCTGGCCGAGAACGACACGCCGTTTACCCCGGCCAACACGCTCATCAAGGCCCAGCGCGTCAGCCTGAAGCGAATCCGGGCCGAGGGGATCGAAAACCTGTGGGCGCGCCACGACAAGGCCGCCCGCGCCGCCCGCGCCGCCGTCGAGGCGATGGGCCTGAAACTGTTCGCCGAGCGGCCCAACAGCGGCCTGACCGTCGTCGTGGTCCCGGCCGGCGTGGACGGCAACGACCTGTTGAAGAACCTTGAAAAGAAGTACGGCTACAAGTTGGCCAACGGCCAGGACGACATGAAGGGCAAAATCTGGCGAATCTCCCACATGGGCCATGTGGACGCCTTCGACGTGATCGGCGCCCTCGCCGCGTTGGAACTGGCCCTGCTGGAAGCCGGCTACAAGTTGGAACCGGGCGTCGGCGTGGCGGCGGCACAGAAGGTGTTGGCCGGGAAGTGAAATGACGAGAATTGAACGAGCCGACCGCTGCGAGGCGGTCGGCTCGTTCAGTCGGCGATCCGCGATTTGTCCACTGCGTCAGGCTATCATCCATGCTACCCGACTACTGGCTTCGTTTTCTCGAATCGACCGGCCTTTTCCCCGGCTCCGAAGTGACCATCCCCGCCGCCGATGATCTCTCCGGGGTCGGGGCCGTAATTGAAATTTTGTCCGACGAATCTTCCCGCGAAGAGGCTGAAGAGTTTTATCCCGGTCTAGCGGTCGCCCGCGACGGCTTTGTGCCCGTTGGCAACTGCGCCATCGGATGCGGCGACCCGTACTTTATTTCGATGCACGACGGCCTTGGCGGCCCGCTGTATCGCATTTATCACGACCAAGTCTCCGACGAGGGATACGACCGAGAGATCGCTGTCGCGGTTGTACTGAATGATTTTCGAGATGTGGCGAAATACAAAAGCGACTGACTCTGGCGACTGAATCCACTGCTCATGGCCCCGCCACCTCCCACAGCCGCACCCCGTCGTCGTGCCCGGTGTACAGCCGGCCGGCCTTGGCGTCGTAATCGGCAATCCGCAGGGGGGAATTCACCTCATGGGATTCGATCACGCGGGCCGTCTCGCCGGTCACGTCCAACAGTTGAATCACCCACTCGCCGACCACGATGAGCCTCCTGCCGGTCACGTCGGCGAATGCCGCGCGGGCCGGTCCCGCCCCCAGTGACGTGGGGACAGCTCCCGTCCGCTTCGGCGCCTCGCCAGAGATGTCGTAAGCGGCCCCGCCGTCCGTCCCGTCCGCGACCCACGCCCGTTTGCTGTCTGGGGAGAAGGCGATCACCGGAAAGCTCGGGCCGGTCGCTCGGAGAACGCGGGCGACCGGCTTCCCGGCAATTCGCGTGTCCCACAAGCATACTTTGCCGGCCTTGGCGGTGGCCCCGACCCAACGGCCGTCGGGCGAGACGACGATTTGCCACGGGCGACCGAGGACTTCCGGGAACACGCCCGCCGGGGTCAGCGCGTCGGCCGTCAGCGTGTACGCCCGGACCACGCCGGCGTCTTCGTAGTCGGTCGTGTACACGCGCTTGCCGGACGGCGCGACGACGATGCCGCCGATGCTCGCAGGAGGTTCGGCCGCGGGGATGACGCGATTGGCTGACTTGCCAGTCATTTCCCACACTTCCAGGCCGCCGGCGCCGACGGTGACGAACCGTTTGCCGTCGGGCGTTGCGGCCAGCGTGCGGATATATTCCCCCTCGCTCGGGAGTTTGCCGACCGGCGTCAAGTCGCGGTCCCACACGTGGATGCCCCGGCCCGTCAGCCCCTCGGGGTAGCCTTCGGAAAGGACGACCGGCCCGGCGTCGGAATGCGCGAGGGCGATGGCGTGAACGCTGTTGTGCTGGCGGTCTGCCCCGGCCGAGCGGACCAGCTTCAATACCTCGCCTTTCGGCGGCGGCGGGTCCGGCGGCCCAATTGGAACCGTCGAATCTGACGCCCCCGACCACGGGCGGCTCAACACGAGGACCAAGCCGATCAAGGCCAACAACAAGACGGGACTGGCCCCCACCCACCGACTAGTGACGCGTCTTTTTCGAGCGGGCCGTCCTCCTCCGGCGATGCGGGCCAATTCGTCGGCCACCTCTTGCGCGGAGGACGGGCGGGCGGCCGGGTCTTTGCTCATCATTCGCATGATGAGGGCGGACAGTTCCGTCGGCAGGCCGGGGACGACGCGGACCGGGGCCGGCGGGTCGAGTTCCACCACTTGGCGGGCGACCGCGAAATGGTCCTCCCCGTTGAACGGCGATTCCCCGGTGGCCATGCGGTAGAGGACGACGCCCAGGCTGAACAAGTCGGTCCGGTGGTCCGCCGGCTTGCCGCGCGCCTGCTCCGGCGACATGTATGCTGGGGTGCCGATGACGATTCCGGAGCCGCTCACGTCGGACGCGGCGGCCGCGCGGGCCAGCCCGAAGTCGAGCAGGCGGACGCGCTCGGCGCCGTCGGCCCGCGGCTCCAGCCAAATGTTGGCCGGCTTGATGTCGCGGTGAATTAGCCCGCGCCGGTGGGCGGCCGCCAAGCCCGCGGCAATTTGCCGGCCGAGTTCGACCACGCGGCCTGGCGCCAGCTTGCCGTCCCGCCGGACGGCGGCGGACAGCGCCTCCCCGGCCAAGAGGGGCATCGCGACGAACGGCACTCCGTTGTCCGCATCGACTCGGTAAATCGGGACGACGTGGTCGTGTTCGACCGCGGCCATCGCCCGCGCCTCGCGCTGGAACCGGGCCAAGGCGACCGGGTCGGCCGCCAAGTGGGCGCGCATCACTTTCAGGGCCACTTGCCGGCCCAAGGCAATTTCCTCGGCGCGCAGCACGATCCCCATTCCACCGGCCCCGATCACGTCCAGCACGCGGTACGGCCCGAGCCGGCCCAATTCGTCCGGCCCCTCTGGCGGGCGCAATAAGCGGGCGGCCTCGGCCCGCGTCTCGCTCAGGCGCGCTACTTTGGCCTTCGCCCCGCCCAATATCCGGGCCAGCCCGCCATCGGGATCAAGAGCCGTCGAGGCCAGGAATTCATCCGTCGGCGTCAGGTCGGCCAGCCCGGCCCACGTGGCGGTCGCCGGGCCGATCAACGTCTTGAACCGTTCTCGGCAGGTGGGGCAACCATCGATGTGTTCGACCCACGGCCCGGCGACGGCCAACTCGCCGCGGGCCAAGGCGGCCAACGCATCGTCCGGGGCGCACGATTGGGGAGATGTGGGCATGATGTGGACGGGGGCGGAGGGAACGTAAGTTATGTATAGCGTGTCGGCGGGCGGTGTCGTGCGTGGCGGAGCTGAAGCAATCAGTTTTTCAATCGCCTCATCCCTCACCCGCCTCCGGCCGGTACACTGGCTCCTCACGCCGGCAGAGCTTTTCCCATGAATGCACTCTTCACCGAGATGGACGACGACCCGCAATTCCGGCGGGCGCGCCACGCCGCGAGTACCCGTGTTCGCCGGCGGGCCATTCTTGTCGCCGTCGGCTCTCTGGGGATCGTGCTGCTGGCGATGGGCGTTGGGGGCGTCATCGCGGAAGTGGCGGCCGATAAACCTGTCCCCGCGGAGCGCGTGTTCGGCAAGTCCGTCCACCCGGTCTCGCGCATCGTCGGGGCGGTCACGGCCGGCGGGCTGACGGGGTTCCTGACGATGACCTTCTACGTCTTCAAATGGGGGGCGTACTCGGACGCGAGCGATCTCGGCCTGCGCGTCTGGCTGGCGGCCGTCTTCGGCGCGCTGCTGGCCGGGCCGTTCGGCGCGTCCGAAGGGTTGCCCCGCGTGGACTTCGACGGGCCGGAAGTGTATTACGGCAGCCTGATCGCCGGGGTGGCGGCCGTTCTTGTGATTGGCTTGGTGAAAGCGAATCGCTCGTCGAAGCAGCATTCGGCGGACGAGTCGCTTTGAACTTGGGAGGCGTCATGGGGTATTCGGTCAAGTGCGAATGCGGTCGGGCCTTGGAAGTGCGAGCCGGAGACGCTGGGTCGCGGGTGACGTGCGAGTGTTCTCGCGCCGTGGAAGTGCCGTCGTTGCATGTGCTTCGCCGCACGGCAGGCGAGGCACCGGTCTCCGCGGAAATGATGATTAACTTACTTCTAAAGGACGGAAAGCTCCCGCAAGAGACAGAGTGCGTCGGCTGCGGCATGCCGACGGGGCACATTTGCTTTGCCCACGTCGATTGTGAACAGGCGACACTCCGCAAGCCCGGTTGGACCATCAACCCGTTAGGGTTGCTGATCGGTTGGCTCATGTTCGAACGGGCCGAAGGCGAAACGCGGGTGATCGGCAAAAACTTGGCTTACACGCTCCCGGTCCGCGTATGCGGCGAGTGCGCCGCCGGGTTGACCGATGGTCGGATTCGCCTGCTTGTTGAGAAAGTGCCCCTCTACGCCCAGTTGCTTGCGAAGTGGCCGAGGGCGAAAGTGTCCGTGAACGTGCGGTGATAAAAGGCGAGTGATTCTTGCTTGAGTTGGCGCACGCCATTACAACCGAATAGTCCGCAAGCGTGCCACGCGCCAGCCCAACCGCAGTCTTTTCGAGGGATTTGGTCAAATCGGTCGCGCGCAATGGCAGAGAATTTGGCAGACCTT
>JAYUGD010000308.1:0-5875 GCA_043767785.1 Zavarzinella sp.
CTCAACGCCTTATGAGGCCGTGAACGCGCACCTCAAAAGATTTGCTGCGCTGTAGTGTTAGGTCGGCGGCTAGCCCATCAACCGTTGTCTTCCCATTCATGCGGCGATGGAGAGTCTGCGACGGCCGCCTCCCCTTCGGACCTAACCCCCCGGCCTCCTTCCCTAAGGATCAAAACTTTATTAACTTCCCCATGTCAGTTCTTTGGCGTGCCGCTTATTGGTAATCTTGGCCGGAACCATTTCCCCAGCAGGATGCCATGACTGCCAAGTACCCCGGTCATGTCGAACGGGCCATGCGGCTCACCTTCGACGCCCTCAATGAACGCCAACGCCGGTTGTATGCCGCGACCGAATCGCCCCAACTCGGTCACGGCGGCATGGCCTATCTTCGCCGGTTGTTCGACGGCGCCCGCAAAGCCATCGCCTCGGGTCTCGATGACCTGCGGCAGCCCGCGTTGCCACCTCATCGGGCACGCCAAAAAGGGGGGGGACGCAAACGGCGCCTGAACCTGTTCCCCGGACTCGACGACGCCGTCCTGGAAATCGTCGCCCCGTTCACCGCGGGCGAGCCGGACACGGACGGGGTGTTGTGGGCCAAGTTGTCGCGGCCCCGGATCGTTCAAGAACTCAGTCGGCGTGGTCGTTCAGCCGCAAGGACCCCGTCCGGGCGGTCGCCTGCCGGGCGTGCGGGCACATCGAACTGGCGCTGGCCGCCGTCCCCCGCCCGCCGGCGGACGCGATCCCCCAAGAAAGCGCCTGAGTTGACTGGTCGCCGGTCGCATCAGGGTTTTCAAGAGCGGTCGGAACGAATGAGGCCGGGGCGTGAGCATCGTCGCTTTTCGCTCCGCGAAAAGTCTGGCTTCCCGCCGTGGGGGCCGTCTGCCGTGAGGGGAAGGCCCAGACTTTTCGCGGAGCGAAAAGCGCTCGAATGCGGTTCTGGCACGCCGCGCGGCGGCCGACCAGTTCCTGCCGCGTAGCGATCAGCGCCCGCCGTTGCCGCGTCGCCGGGTCGGGCAGCGTCACCGTCGGCGACTGGCCGACCGCTTCGCGTTCGGCCAGTCGCTTCGCGTCGTCCTTGTCCGTCTTCCGCTTCAGGTGTTTGAACTTCCACGCCTCGGCCGCCGTGTTTGCCACCTTCACCACGAGACCGCGGGCGACGGCCACGTCGTAGACCCACCCGGCGTTGGCGCACGCCTCGATGAGCAACAGGGCGTCGGGGGTTCGGCGAACAGCTCCTCGAAGGCGCCGCCGGCCGTGTCGATAGTCCGGAAGACCGCCTCGCGGGTTGAGCGGCGATAACGGCAAACAACACACTTGAACCGGCCGAGGTCTACGGCCATAATCGTGTCTGACATCGCAAGCCCCTTGTGTTGAGAGTGTCACCCGGTCAATGTTGACTGTAACCGATGGCACGGACGGCGTGCATGGATTCTTTAACCAGCCGCGAGGGCCCTGCAAATGACAAGGTTTCTTCCCTGTGTCCTAGTCTTCGGGCTAGCGGCGACTGTCGGCTGTGACCGTCAGCAACCAGCGACCCCCGCCGCAGCCAAGGGCAATACCGGCGGCCCAACGCCGTCAACGAAGCCGCCGTCCGGCGACCCTGTGACAACCCCAGGACAGCCCGGCGGCACGGTCCCGCCAGTGGTCCAGCAACCGAGCGCCCCTATTCCACCCGTCGTTCAGGGTCCAAAGGTCGAGCTGGGAGATTCGGAGCAGCGTCCTGTTCTTTTCTTCGAGCTGCGCACCGGTATGGTCATCCGCGTTAGCGACATAAAGTACGACAAGCTCGGCTGGGTCGATTCCTATGAGGCCCGCGTCCAGCCGGACAAAGGGGAAGAAGCGAAGGTGCTCGTCCGGACGGAAACTCCGCCGGCGGGGGGCATGGCACCGACCTTTGCGGCTACAGCCAATGGAAAGCCAGTCCCCAGGCAAAGCGACAAGAATCTGGTCGGGTTCTCCGTCAAGGACATTAGTGGAGTTGTCTTGGCCCGCGGGGGGGGGACTGGTCGGCTCAACATGCAGACGAAGTTCTCGTACGATCCGACGGGCCGACAGGACGGGTCCGAGCAAGTTGCCCAACAGGACGGCAAGACGTTTGCGATCACTACGAAGTTCTCGTACGGGCCGACGGGCCGACAATACTTGGCCCAGCAAGATGTCCAACATGAAGGCAAGACGTTTGCGATCGCTTACAGCGATTACAGGTGGGAGCAGTCAGGTCGGCTAGCAGGCTACACCGCCCAAGTGGTCAAGGCGGAGTAGGGCCGGTTAACCGTCTTATGCCCCATCCGACTTGAATAAAGCGTAGCGATTCCGGGTACGTCTTTTCTCACGACGTATGTCGCTGCGTTTATTCAATCCTGTCCGAGCTGATCGACCTACTCGCACGCCGCGCCGGGATGGTTCTTGCAACGGTGTCGCACCCGCGGGAAGCGAGCGGCGCCAAACAGCCTGACGGGGTCCGGCCGCTTCGCCTTCCGGTGACGCGGCTGTCGCGCCGAAGCGCGACGCTCCAGAAACCGCTCCGTGCCGACGCGACGGTCACTCAAAGACGACGGCTCGATCCCCGAAGGGTGGCGGCTTCACGCTGGCGGGTCCGCGGGGAATCGAGACCCCGTCGGTCGTGGTTCCAGCCTATCGCCGCATCGGCTCCGGCAGAGCATTTTCAATTTCATGCTTGCGCTCCCCCGGGCGGTCGCGTAGAGTCGGCGGACACCTCTCCGGAGAGCCCGCCGAGGAAAGCGCACCCCATCGAATACCGGCGCCGCGGCCTCGCCCTGACCGACGGCGGGCTGTCCGCCCCCGAGATCGCCGCGGCCCTCGGCGTCGGTGACGGGGCGCTGAACGGGGATCTCTTCTTGGCGTACGTCCGCCAGCGCTTGGCCCCGCCGTTGCGGCCCGGCGACATCTTGGTCTTGGATAACTTGCAGACGCACAAAGTGGCCGGCGTCGAGGACCGGGACGCCCGCGTCCTGTACCTGCCGCCGTACAGCCCGGGCTTCAACCCCATCGAGCAGGTCATTTTCGAAGATCAAAAGCGAACTGCGCCGACGGGAGCCGCGGGCCATCAACGACTTGGAAGCCGCCTTCGGCGACTCCCTCGACTGGATCACCCGGACCGACGCCGTCAACTACTTCCGCCACGCCGGATACCCGGCAGACGGAAGTTGAAAACGCTCTAATCAACGGGCGTCGAAAAACCCCGTACTCGCCTATGAAACAAGGTCTTACTGGGTGAGTGATGTGAAATTACCCGACTAGGATTCGAACCTAGACGAAGAGTGCCAAAAACTCTTGTGCTACCGTTACACTATCGGGTAATCGTCCCGACCGGTTTCCCGGCCGACAGGTTTAAATTACCAAGCCCCGTCGCCGCCGGCAAGCCGAGTCGCCGTCGGGGCGGCAATTCCGCGCGGCGGGGTCTGTTTCTCGGTCCGTTGCGCGGTAGGATTTCCCTGCGTCCGGCTCGGTACGCCTCGGAGGGTTGCCATGTTCCGCGTCCGCACCATCCTGTACCCGACCGACTTCTCCAGCTTCTCGAACCACGCCTACTTCCATGCCGTCGCCCTCGCGGAGAGCCTCAGCGCCGCCTTGGCCGTCACCTACGTCGCCACGCCGGACCAGCGCGGCGAGTTGGACTACTGGCGCGGCCAACTCGACCAGATTCGCCCGGCCAACCCGGCGATTGACGTCAGCCACGTGTTCTTGCAAGGCGACCCCGGCGCCGAGATCGTCCGGTACGCCCAAGAGGCCGGCATCGACCTGATCGTGATGGGCACGCACGGCCGCACCGGCGTCGAACGCCTGCTGACCGGCAGCGTCGCCGAGCAAGTGTTGCGCGGCGCCCACTGCTCCGTGATGTGCGTCAAGTTGCCCAAGGGCAGCCCGGACCCGGAGCGGCCGCACGTCGGCACCGCGGCCACCGCGTAGGGGATTTTCCCGTGGACCAACTCTGGGCCCCGTGGCGGCTCACCTACGCGAAAACCGACGGCCCCAAGCCGGCCGGGTGCTTCGTGTGCAATGCCGTCCACGGGACGGCCGACCGCGAGAACCTCGTGGTGTTCCGGTCGGACTTGTCCGTCGTGATTCTCAACCGCTTCCCCTACAACAACGGGCATTTGCTCGTGTGCCCCAAGGCTCACAAGGGGGAACTCGACGAGTTGACCGACGACGAATTGTTGGACGCCCAGTTGGTGTTGCGGAAGATGCTCGCCGCCCTGAAAGTGGCCGTCAACCCGGACGGCTTCAACGTCGGCCTGAACTTGGGCAAGGCCGCCGGGGCCGGTCTGCCGGGGCATTTGCACTGGCACGCCGTCCCGCGCTGGGTGGGGGACACGAACTTCATGCCGATCATGTCGGACGCGCGGGTGATCGTGCAATCGCTCGACGCTCTGTGGGAGTTAATGGCGGCGGGCTTGAACACGGATTAACCACAAAGGCACGAAGGTCACACGAAGTTTCACAGAGAAGAATCGAGAAGAAATTTCTCTTCTGTTCTCTTTGTGTTCCTTTGTGTGACCTTCGTGCCTTTATGGTGAGTCTTCTTTTACGCCCGCTTCTTCAGCAACTCCATGTGCTCGAACTTTTCGCCCAGGACCGTCTTGCTGTCCACGTTGAGCCACTGATCCAGCAGCGTCGCGTAGACGCGGCGGAAGTCAGTGTGGTACTTCAGGTCGCCGTCGGTCAGGTCGGTCAGGCTCGGGTGGGCGCCGACGGGGCCGCCCTTCACGCCGGGGCCGGCGAGGAACAGGTTGGACCCGCTGCCGTGGTCCGTGCCGCGGCTGCCGTTCTCGGCGGCCCGGCGGCCGAACTCGCTGAACGTCATCACCAGCGTCCGCTTGTCGTCCCCGGTCGGCCGCAGGCGGTTGAATAGGGCGCCGACGGCTTGGTCGATCTGCTGCATCAGGCCGGCGTGCGGTTGGGCTTGGTTGCTGTGCGTGTCGAAGCCGTCGATGGCGAGGTAGAAGACACGGGTGCCGAAGCCTTGGGCGATCAGCCGGCCCACCAAGTCGGCCTTGGCGTACAGCGCCCCCGGGACGAAGCCGGGGTTGAAGCGGTCGTTCGCCGAGTCCTTCATCACCTTCTTCAACTGCTCGAAGGCCGCGTAGGTTTGCAGGTGCCGGCGCTGCACGAACGGCAACAACTCCTGCGAGTCGGGCGAGCCGCCGCCGGCTACGTCGGCGAGGAGCTTCTTGCGGGCGTCCTCTTCTTGGGAGCCGGGGAGGCCGAGTTTCAACTCGAACGGCTGTTCTTGGTTCAGCGTGAAGACGCCCTGCGTGGTGCCGCGACAGGCCATCGGCAACTTCTCGGCGCCGACGTGGACGACGGGGACGCCGCCCCCCTTGCTCTTGGCGAGGTCGGGGACGCTCTTGGCCAGCCAGCCGTTGCCGGACACCTTGGCCGCGATTTCGCCGCAGTGCCAGCGGTCCATGCTCTCGAAGTGGGACCGGTCCGGGTTCGGGTAGCCGACGCCTTGCACGACGCACAACTGCCCCTGTTCGTGCATCGCCTTGAGGCCGGCGAACGACGGGTGCAGCCCGACCGAGTCGTTCAGCTTCAAGACGGCGGTGGCGGGCTGGCCGAGCGTCGGCCGCAACTTGTAGTAGTCGGCGTCCTTGTACGGGATGACGGTGTTCAGCCCGTCGTTCCCGCCGGTCAACTCGATGACGACGAGGACGGTGTCCTTCTCCGGCTCGGCGGCCCGGGCCGTGCGCTCGATGAACGCGGGCACGAGCGGGGCCGTCGCCAACAGGCTGGACCGGCGGAGGAAGTCGCGGCGATTCATGATGGGTTCCCCGACAGATTCGGATGCTCGACCACCCGGGGTTCGCAAAGCCTCACCCACGGGCTACAGTCCGGCGCCCCATCCGGGGCT